>DAOTUC010000262.1:0-18557 GCA_034437315.1 Anaerolineae bacterium | reverse complement strand
CCTCGAGCTGGTCAACATCGAACCGGACAAGGATGGCGACGGGATCAACGAGTACGAGTTCTTCGAGACGGTCTACGTCTCCGAGTACGACGAGCTGGGCGTCCCTTGCACGCTTGAGGGAGAATACGCCGATCGTTGCGGCGACCTGCCGAGACCGTAACGGATTATTGTTTTCGGATCGGGCGGTACATCCGCGTCATCCTGATGGCCCGGTATGCCAGCAGGATGACGCGGACACACTACGTCCGCCCGGTCCGACGTGATGGAACGGGCGGTACATCCGCGTCATCCTGACGGAGCGCCGTCATTTTGACGGCATGCAATCCGCAAATCCCGTTAATCAGTGTTCTACTTTCGGAGCAATTATGAATACATCCGACGTGATTCTCGAAGTGCTCAACCTGCGTAAAGAGTTCGGCGGGCTGGTCGCGGTGGACGACGTGAGCGGGCGCGTCATCGCGCACACCTTGCACGCCATCATCGGCCCCAACGGCGCGGGCAAAACGACCCTGTTCAACCTGATGAGCGGCACGCTGCCGCCGACCGACGGGCAGGTCTTCTTCAAGGGACAGGACATCACCCACTTGCCGCCGCACCGAATCACCCACCTGGGGATCGGCCGTTCGTTTCAGATCACCAACATTTTCCCCAACCTGACCGTGTTGGAGAATGTCCGGTTAGCGGCCCAGGCGATAGGCGATGATAATTTCAAGCTGTGGCATCACTTTCGCCGCTTTCGACAGTACGAGGATAAAGCGCGCGCGATCATCGAACGGGTGGGGCTGCACGGTCAGGCCGCGTCGCCCGCCAGCGCGCTCGCTCACGGCGACAAGCGAAAGTTGGAACTGGGCATCATGTTAGCCAGCGATCCGGAAGTGTTGCTGTTGGATGAGCCGACCGCTGGTATGTCGTCGGAACAGGTGCCGGCGCTGCTGGACATTATCAACGACATTATGCAAGCCGGCGACAAGACCATCGTGCTGGTGGAACATCGCATGGACGTCGTGATGAGCATTTCCGACTTTATCACCGTGATGCACCAGGGACGGGTTCTGGCTGAAGGAACCCCCCAGCAAATCGCCGCCAACGAAGCGGTGCAGAAAGCGTACCTGGGCGCGCTCTACGGCGACACGTTGATCGGCGCGGGCGGGGGGCAAGCGACAAAGGAGCCAGACAGATGATCAATCAACAGCCAACCTACATCCTGGAAGTGAACGACATCCACACCTATATCGGGCAATTCCACATCCTAGAAGGGGTCTCCATCCGGGTGCGGCGCGGCGGCGTCACCGTCCTGTTGGGGCGGAACGGCGCCGGCAAGACGACCACCCTCAAGTCCATCCTGGGGCTGACCCCGCCGCGTCAGGGGCAGGTGATCTTCGACGGGCGTGAGGTTCACGGCAAACGGGCTTTCGACGTCGCAGCGATGGGCATTGGATACGTGCCGGAACATCGCGCCATTTTCCGCGATCTCTCGGTGGCGGAGAATCTGAAAATCGCCGAGCGGAAAAAGGGCGACCTGGAGCGTCGGGCGGATTTTATCTTCGACCTCTTCCCCGATCTGAAACGGCTCTACAAGCTGCCGGGCGACCACCTTTCGGGTGGGCAACAGCAGATGTTAGCCGTGGCGCGGGCCTTGGTGGCGGATAACAAGCTACTGCTGATCGACGAGCCCAGCGAGGGACTGGCGCCGATCCTCATTGAGCAGATGATGGAAGCCATTCGCGAGTTGAGCGCCACGACGACGGTGCTGTTGGTGGAACAGAACTTCATCATGGCCAGCCAACTGGGCGAGGATTACTACATCGTGGACGATGGTCAAACCGTGCACGAGGGGCTGATGGCCGATTTAGTGCAGGACCAGGGGTTAATTCGTCGCTACCTCGGCGCGACGGCCGCGCGGATGAGCGACGGATACGTCGGACGAGAGCGAAGGAGTGGGGTATGAAACTGAAAGCATTCTGGGAGAAAAACAGCGCGTTCGTTATTTTGGCTGTGGGGCTGGCGGCGCTGGCGATCATCGGGTGGACGACGATGGGGCAAAAACCGTTCGTGCGCACGACGCTCTCCGGCCTGACGTTGGGGGCGCTCTACTTCATGGTCGCCGCCGGCCTGACCCTGATCTTTGGCTTGATGGACGTGCTCAACTTCGCCCACGGGGCGTTGTTTATGATCGGCGCCTACGCCGGTTGGCAATTCTACACCAATCCCACCTTTCTATTTGGCATCGCGCCGTTGTTGCTGGCGCTGATGACGGGGTTAGCGGCGACGTCGCTTTTGCAATCCCTCGTGATCAATTGGCCTGTGCCGGAGCAGTGGCGCTCGGCGTTGCGCGCAGCCTTAATCCTGGCGGCGCTCGCGCTGGGCGTGATCGGGATGCTGGGGCTTGACTGGCGTGGACTGGCGGAGACGGCGATGGTCAGCACGATGGTCTCCGGCGATCCCCTGGCCGAAGCGACCGCTCAGGAACCGCTGGCTCAATTCTGGTTCCGGCCCGTTTTGCTGTTCATCGCCGGTTTGCTGCTGGCGACGGCCCAGGCGCGTCCTGGAGATGACACGCAGATCGTCCACCCCGGCGACGTGCGTCAGGGGTGGATAACGTTGGGAGCGCTGCTCGTCCTCACCCTCGCCGCCACGTTATTCCGCGAGTCCGGCCCCATCGCTATCCTGCTGATGAACGCCAACCTGCGTTTTCTGCTCGCCCTGCTCGCTGGCGCATTGATCGGCGCCGGGGTAGGCGTGGTGATGGAGACCAGCCTGGTGCGCCCGCTGTACGTCCGGCCGTTCTACCTGGTCATCGCGACGTCGGGGCTGGCCTTCGTGCTCAAGGAACTGGTCCAATTGTTGTGGGATCCGCTGCCTTACCAGATGGATCGCCCCCCGCTCTTCGCTCAACCCGGCAAGGCGGAATCGATCCTCGTCTGGTTCAGCGAGCAGAGCATCACGGTCGACATCCTGGGTGTGACATTTCCCAGCTACCGGCTGTTCATCATTGCGCTGGGGGGGATGATGTTAGCCGGGTTGTTGTTGTTGATGAAATACACCCGCCTGGGCATGATCATCCGCGCTGGCGTGCAGGATCGGGAGATGGTGGAGGCCCTGGGCATCAACGTGCGCCGCGTGTTCACCATCGTATTTGCGATGGGAGCCGGTTTGGCCGCGCTGGGCGGGATCGGCGCTGCGCCCTTTATCCCCGTGGAACCGGTGATGGGCGATCGTTTTATGATGCAGGGCTTTATCACCGTGGTCCTGGGCGGGATGGGCAGCACCAGCGGGGCGGCCGTCGGCGCGCTGATCCTGGGGCTGGCCCGCGCATTCGGCGATTATCTGGCGCTCAAATTCCAGCTCACTCCCGCCATTTCCGAGGCCTCCACGGTGATCATTATGGCGCTGGTGCTGTTGGTGCGGCCATCCGGTTTGTTCGGCAAGAAAGAATAGCAGAGGAGCCATAGACACAGTGGAAGGTGACGTATGATGAATCGTTTACGGATCAATCGGCTGCGAAAATTAGATGCGCAACAGTGGGGCGGGCTGGTCATCGTGATGGGCCTTATCCTTTTCCCTTTCATCTTTAGCGGGGTCACCGGCGCAGCGGTGGACGATGGCCCGCCCAAATTCTGGCAGGGCCAATTGATCGTCGTCTTTATCATGGCCGTATACGCGATGAGCTACGATCTGCTGATGGGCTATACCGGCATCCTCTCGTTTGGACACGCGGCCTTCTTCGGCGGCGGGGCTTACGCGATGGCGCTGTTCCTGGCCCA
The DNA here is from genome assembly GCA_034437315.1 of Anaerolineae bacterium. Taxonomy (GTDB): domain Bacteria; phylum Chloroflexota; class Anaerolineae; order B4-G1; family B4-G1; genus DSAR01. Next base: position 14,793 of record DAOTUC010000262.1, on the reverse strand, counting down.
CGTAGCCCCCCGGGTTGCAGCGGCCTATCGCATCGTTGGGCCGGGCGGCGTGAACCTCACCGAGGCTGTCATGCTCGTCGTTGGCTTATTGCTGGCGATCGGGGCGTCTATCCTGCTGGGATTGCTGTTCAGCGCCGTCTCGGCGCGCGTGAAAGGGGCCTATTTTGCCATGGTCACCCTGGCGATGGCGGAGGCCATTCACATCTTGTCCAAGGCGACCGATTTTATGAAATGGACCGGGGCGGATGAGGGGCTGCACGGTGTGCCGGTGCCGGTCTGGCTCAACCCCACCCATTTCCGGTTGCGATTCTACTTTATCGCCCTGGCCTTTGCGGTGATTATGTACTTGATCACCCGGCGCATCGTCCACTCGCCCTCGGGGCGGGTGTTTATCGCGCTGCGGGAGAACGAGAGCCGGACCCGCATGATCGGCTACAATCCAGCCGTCTACCGCTCGCTGGCTTTTATAACGTCGGCCGTCGTCGCCGGCCTGGCGGGCGCGCTCTACGCGCTGTGGACGATGAGCGCTACGCCCACGATGACCGGCGCCGGTTCTACCATCGACGCACTGATTATGACCATCCTGGGCGGCATCGGCACCCTCATCGGCCCAATGCTGGGCGCAGCGTTGATGAAGATATTCGGCCATTTCTTCTACCAGTGGTTCGGCGCCCGCTGGCCTCTGGTCTTCGGCGTCATCTTCATCGCGCTGGTGATGTTCCTGCCCTACGGCCTCGTCGGCTTCTGGCGACATCGCGGCGCGCAATTGCGGCGCGGCCGCCGCCGGTTGAGCGCCCTGCTCAAACTAAAGCCACAGAAACAGCAGGATCCACCCGGCTCGTAAACCGGCGCAATCACACAGTTTTCGAGGGAAATTGCCGCCAAACCTGCGGGAGGGTGAGCAGCAGTTACTTCCCGCATGATGGCAAACTTGACAGAATGGATAAAAGCTGATAAACTATATTCAGTTCAATATATATAATCGTGGATGCATATCATATGGCGAAACAATACCAAAGCGCTTCAGAATTATTCGGCTTACTCTCACACACGCCCCGTCTGCGCATCCTGGACGAGTTGCGGCGGGGCGAGGCTTGCGTTTGTCATCTGCAAGCCGTACTGGACCGCCCCCAGGCCTACGTCTCGCAACAGCTAAGCGTCCTACGAGGGGCCGGGGTCGTGACGGATCGTCGAGAGGGGCTATTTGTGTACTATCGCCTGTCCGACCCACAGGTGGAGCGTCTGTTGGAACAGGCGCTGGGCCCCGCCGGTCAGCCAACGCCAATCGCCGGGTGTCCATGTCCACATTGCGAGTCGTGAGCGAAAACCACCGTCCGTAGAACTGCTCAACCTAATATTGCGCCATATGGCGCAACCGTAGATTCATCGGTGAGCCGTTCAGGGTAGGACCTGCATATTTTCCCAATTTTCGTCCACACCACCCCTCCGAAACCTATCCTCTCGCCATCGCGCTTTCTCGCTCACTCACTCTCCTCCAAATCTTGCGGCCGGAAATCGTCCGCGAAGGGATCCACGAAGCGTACACCCTCGGATCACAGCGCCAGGGCCAATGTCCTCGGTCAGCACCATCGAGACGTAATTCAAGCGCGCCGCGGCCCAGATCTGGGCATCCCAGAAACTTAATTGATGCTGGCGCACGCCCCGCACGGCCTCCAGAACCACCTGGAACTTGACCGCGAACACAGGCCAGATGCTCACGTGATGCTGGAGCCGCTGGCGATCTATTTCCAACCGGGCCGCATTACGCTCGTCCATTCACCTTGTCATTTGTCGTTTTACTTGTACAATAACCGTTATGCACATCCGTTACTTGAGCTTGACCAATTTTCGCAATTACGCCCGCCTGGAACTGACCTTGCCCGAACGCCCCCTGCTCATCTACGGCGCAAACGCCCAGGGGAAGACCAGTTTGTTGGAGGCCATTTATCTCTTGGCCGCCGGTTCCTCTCCCCTCGCTACCCGGGATCACGAATTGATCCGCTGGCAGGCCGAGGATGAGGGGTTGCCCTACGCCCGCGTGTGGGCCGAGGTCGTTCACCGGGCGCGCACCCAGGAGATCGAGATCGTCATTGAGCGTAAATCCCTGGCGAACGGCGGCGAGCGCACGCAGAAAACGATTCGCATCAATCGCGCCCCAAAGCGCCGCGTCGACCTCAGCGGTCAGTTAAACGTCGTGATCTTTATGCCCCAGGACGTGGACTTAATCGCTGGTTCCCCCGCCGGTCGCCGCCGCTATCTGGACGACGCCCTCTGCCAGGTCGATTCCGGCTATTGTACGGCGTTGGACGATTATGAAGCCGCGCTCCGCCAGCGGAACGCGGCGCTCCGCCACCTGCGGGACGAGGGCGGCAATCCGGCCCAACTGGCGCCCTTCGAGGCGATTCTGGCGCGCCAGGGCGTCCGCGTGACGAACGCCCGCCGGCGCTTGATCGCCGCCCTCTCGCGGCGGGCCGGTCGCATCCACCAGCAGCTCACCGGCGAGATAGAATGGTTGCGCCTGGACTATCAGCCCAGCTTCGACCCCAGCGCGCCGCCCAATCGGGATTACCAGATTGGCCTCCGCCTCTCGACGCTGGCCGAGCCGCCCGCCGCTTTTGACGTTGAAGCGGTTGAAAATGGGGTCGAAAATGAGGCCGGCGCCGGGATTGACGAGGAAGAACTGATCACCGCGTTTCGGGAGACGCTCGAAAGCAAACGCCGGGAGGAGATTATGCGGGGCATGACGACCGTCGGCCCCCACCGGGACGAGATGACCTTCGTCGCCGGCAGTCCCATCCACGGGACCCACGAGGTGGATCTACGCACCTACGGATCGCGGGGGCAACAGCGCACAGCCGTCCTCTCGCTCAAGCTGGCCGAACTGGCGTGGATGCGGGCCGTGACGAATGAAAGCCCCGTGCTCTTGCTGGACGAGGTGCTGGCCGAACTGGATGCATCGCGACGCCGCTACCTGCTGGATCAACTCGAAAGCGTGGAGCAAGGGCTGCTCACCGCCACAGACCTGGAGATGTTCAGCCCCGACTTTCGCAAACGGGCCGTCCTGTGGGAAGTCGAACTCGGTAGGTTAGTGAATCGGTAGATTGGTATACCGACCTACAGCGGGCGTTTTTGGGGCATGCCGGGGCGGCGAGGATATTTATCCGGTGTGCTCGCCGTCTTGTCCAGAATGACCAGGTAGCGGGTTTCGGCCAGGCCGCGCAATTCCACCGGCGTCAACTGCCGCAAGCGACCGCCCAACGTCTCAATGGCGGTCTCCGCCCGCTGGGTCTCGGCCGCTGCGGTGTGCCCTTTCTGTGCGATGGAGACGCCGCCGATTCGCGTCAGCGGCAATAGGTACTCCACCAGGGTGGGCATATCGGCCACAGCGCGGGCCAGTACGACGTCGTACCGCTCCCGATGGGTTGGGTCCTGCCCCAGAGTCTCCGCTCGCCCGTGTATCATCTCGACCTGCTGCAATTGCAAGACGTGCGCAATGTGCTCCAGGAACGTCACCTTTTTGTGCGTCGCCTCCAGGAGCGTCAGCCGGATCTCCGGGCGCACGATCTTGAGCGGCAGGCCCGGAAACCCGGCTCCGCTTCCTACGTCGATCACCCGCGCCCCGTCGGCCAATTTTCCCTGGGGAAACGCCTTGAGACATGACAGCGAATCCAGGAAGTGGCGGATCAACACCCCCTCGTGATCGGTGATGGCTGTCAGGTTGAAACGCTCATTCCAGGCCATCAATTCCCGGTAACAGGTCTCGAAAGCGTTCAGATGCTTGTCGGTCAGCTTGATATTCAGATTGCGCGCGCCTATAATCAGCGATTCCATCATTTCAATACCTATCCTTACGTCGTCGCGTCCAGATTCGGGCGAGCATCAAAACGGCCATAACCAGGGCGTCAACAGAATGGCGATGAGATAGACCAACACGCTCAATATCAACCCAACCTTGGGGAAGTCGGAAAACTGGTAATGGCCTGGCCCATATACCAACAGGCAGGCCGGTTCCAGCGGCGTCAGGAAAGAACAGCTGGCTGCCAGGGCGATGATAATGGCGAAGGGGCGAGGATTGAGCGTCATCTGCTCGGCTGTCTGTATCGCCACCGGCAACACGACCGCCGCCGCCGCCTGATTGGACATCGGCTGCGTGAGGAGGACCGTCATAAGGAAAAAGACGGATAGCAATAACACCGGATTTGATGCGCCCACGAGTCTGGTGACCTGACTCGCCAGGAAGTGAGCTGTACCTGTCGTTTCCATCGCCGCGCCCAACCCTAGCATAGCGGCGATAATGAGCAAAACGGTCCAGTTGATCCGGTTGTACGCCTCACCCGGCGTGATGCAACGCGTCGCCAGAACCAGCAGCGCCCCCAGCAGCATGGCGACTGCCGGAGACAGCAGGTTGAAAGTCATCATAGCCAATACCCCGACAAAGATCCCCATAGCGATAGGCGCCCGTTTCCGCTTGGGGCGACTTTTATCCTCCGATCCCAGTATCCGAAAGAGACCTTGTCTCTCTAACATCTCAATTTGCTGGTGATCTCCCTGGACCACCAACACGTCCGCCGTCCTCAAACGAATCTGGCTCATCTTTCGGACGAACATCTCGCTGTAGTGATTGATCGCTAGAACCTGTAAGTTATAACGATTCCGAAAATTGACGCCCTTCAACGTACGCCCGATCAGAGGCGATCCTGGCAGGAGGATGACCTCAGTCAACGCAATATCACCGCTTTCCAGATCTGGTATGGAAAACTTGACCTCGGCTCGAATATCTACCCCCTCTCGCTCCTCGACCTGTAGAATATTCGCGCGTTTGCCTTCGACCAGCAGGACGTCGCCCGCCTGCAACTGCGTCACGGCGCGCGGGATGACGTAGCGTGAACCTTCCCGAACGATACGCAACACCTTTAAGTCCAGGTCAGATCCCAACCTCGCCTGCGACAGCGTCTGCCCGACCAGAGAGGAATCTTTGGGGACGAGAATCTCCGAAAGGTACAGCCGAGTGCTATCTATCATCTCGTCGGGCGGGATGCGGTCTGGAACGAGGTGGCGGCCGAGCAGGATCATATAGAGTAGGCCGACCGCTGCGATGGGCAATCCGACCGGCGTCAATTCGAACATCCGGATGGCCTGCAAACCGTAATTGGTCATCATCCCACTGACGACGATGTTTGTGGATGTCCCAATCAGCGTGATAGAGCTGGCTAAGATCGAGGCGAAGGCCAGCGGCATCAGAAACTTGGCCGGGCTTAATTTCTGGCGGCGGGCCAGCCCGATGACGATGGGCAAGAAGAAGGCGGTGGCGGCCGTGTTGCTCATAAATGCCCCTATCGTCACCGCGGCGACCATCACCAGGATCAGCAATTGAAGCGGGCTGGAATCAATCCGGCGCAGAATCAGGCGTCTGACGTAATCGGTCACGCCGGTGCGTTCCAGGGCCGCCATTAAGATCAATAGACCAAACATCATGATGACGACGTCGCTGCTAAATCCGGCGAACGCTTGCTCCGCTGGCAAGAGGTTGGTCAAGACCAGGAAAAGCAAGAGACCCAGCGCGGTCACCTCGGCCGGGATTTTTTCGATGGAGAAGAGGATGATCGCCGCGATTAAGACGCCCAATAACAGGGCGATTTGTATTGTGATACCCATTTGTCGCTCTCCTTTAATCTAGGTCGGAGGCGCTGAAGCTGTCCGGCAGTAACGCGGAGACCGTCGTCTCCCGGTAGTCGCCGTCGGTGTCAGCGATCAGCACCACGATGTGCGCGCCGAATTCGCGCAAGGTCTGGCGACACGCGCCGCAGGGCGCGCCGCCGTTCTCGGTGACGACGGCCAGGGCCACGAACGCCCGTTCCCCTTCCGATATCGCTTTGACCAGGGCTGTGCGCTCAGCGCAGAGGCACAGGGGATAGACGGCGTTTTCGACGTTGCAGCCTGTGTAGACGCGGCCGGATTCTGCCAGGATAGCTGCCCCCACCAGATAGTTGGAATAGGGGGCGTAGGCGTGCGCCCGCGCCTCGATGGCCTGGGCGACCAATCTGTCTCTTGACCATTCGCTCATCATCTCAACTCCTTCCCTATCCCGGTCGAGCCGGAACCAATAAAGCTCACCTCGTATGTACTGGGCTTTGGATAAAACTCAGATCTCTACTGTCTTCTCAACTGCTGGCGGCGGCGACGTGGCGCTTCTCGCTTTACCCGCTCCGGTCATCTCCTATTTTTCGATTGTCTCGACTTGATCCGAGCGGGCACGCCATAGGCTACCGAATCGGCGGGTACGTCGTGGGTGACCACCGATCCGGCGCCGGTCTTGGCCCGTTCCCCAATACGAACCGGCGCGACGAGCATCGATCCCGAACCGATGAAGGCCTGCGCCTCAATCACCGTGGGATGCTTGCGCGCCCCGTCGTAGTTGCAGGTGATGGTCCCTGCGCCGATGTTCACCCCTTTCCCGACCTCAACGTCGCCCAGGTAGCTGAAATGACCCATTTTAGCGCCGGGTCCCAGGGTAGCGTTTTTGACCTCGCCGAAGTTGCCCATATGCGCGCCTCGACATAATCGAGCCCCCTTCCGCAGATGGCTGAATGGGCCGACGTCCGCCTCGTCCTCCATCACCGCCCGTTCGAGAACCGAGGCCAGCACCCGGCAACGGTCGCCGATCTGGCAATCCTTGATGATGGTGTTAGGGCCGATGGCGCAATCGGCGCCGACGCGCGTTGCGCCGCGCAGGTGGGTGTTGGGATAGATGACGGTATCCCGCCCGATGATCACGCCGGGTTCGACGTAGGTCGTTGCCGGATCGATCATCGTCACGCCGGATAACATCCATTGCTCGTTGATGCGACGGCGTAGGGCGGCCTCCGCGCGGGCCAGGTCGACGCGGGTGCGGATTCTCAGGCGTTCGTCGGGGTCGTCGCTGACTAACGTCGTCGTCGGGGCGCCTTCGTCTGTAGCGATGCGCATTAACTCGCGTGCATCTCCTTCGTGTAGCAAGGGATCAGCGTGGGCGCGGAACCAATCAGCGTCGAAGCAGTAGGCGCAAGCCTGGGCGTGTTGCACGTTCGCGGCCGAACTCGGAGGCGGGCCAAGCACGGTGATGGGATTGATATTCGACCGCTGTTCTTCGATCAGTCGTTGCAACGATACCCCGGTCACGAGCGGGGCGTTGGCGTGGATGACGAGCGCCAGGTCGCTCCGGGCCGGGATGACGTGTTGCGCTGATAAGCCTGGGCCTTTGATTGTCACGTCGGTGACGTTCGCGAGGGCGCTTACGTCGTCGTCGCTCGCCAGCACCGTCACGTCGCCGCTGATGGATCGCGCGGTCTCAATGACGTGGACGACTAACAGACGACCGAGCAGGGAGTGCATAGCCAGCGAAAGGGCAGACGCCATTCTGGCCTCTGCGTCCTGGGTTAAAATAATAGTCGCTGTTCTCATCGCTTTTTTCCTCCTGTTTTCTCATAGGTGGTGATGAAGGGCGGGGAAGGACTATGATAGCACATTATGGCAGCGCTGCAAATTGGGAGACAGACGCATCGATCAGGAAGAACGCGAAAAGGCGGCTCGGTCGGGCGGTTTGTGATTTTTGGTTGCTTGATAGCGTGTTTTGTGATATAATATCTATCGGAACGTTATATGTTGTTGCAATATAGAATTGACAGTGACGTTGGCTGTGCGCGCTTGTTCGTTAAATCAAGGATCGGGCGCGCTTGTGTTGGAAGCGTCGTTTTATTTGGCAGCCGTTGCCTGTGGAGATCGTGTAGGCGGAGGAACTCCCGATTTTTCTTGATGGGGGGGAGAGAGGCCTGATTCGTCAATCTTTTGCGATTTTCCATTCATAAGGCCGTCCAAACTATAACTTCATCCTGATTATTCGCTCTGGTGGGGTGATGTTATCGTGGGCTTGCCTTAGGTCTAGATAGTTGTGTAGGCCTGGCCACACTAGGCTCAGAAGGGTTGCTGCGTGTGCCAGGCCTATTGTTTTGGCAGGTGATCTTATTGGACGGTAGAACAGAAAATTTGCGGCGAGAGTTAGTTCAGTTAAATGAACAGATCGTCGCGCTGGAAAAAGTTTGAAAGAAAAGCCGGAGTATGGACTGGGGACAGGCGCTCCGTCCGTGACCCGTTGGGAGATGGACCATACGTTATTGCAACAGCTAAAGAAGAGAAAAGAAAAAATTGAACATTCACTGTCTCGAGAGGGACATGTTGGGGTATGCGAGCGATGTGGAAAACCGATCCACGCTGATCGCTTGTTGGTATTGCCCGACGCCCGTCTGTGCATTGCGTGTGCGCGGGCCGATGGACGTTAGTTTTCATTGTGGATGATTTTGACGATAAAGAGAGGAGGTGAATATAGGTGACAAAAGTTGTTCTTCGATCGGGAGAGACTCAAGAGAGTTTGCTCCGTCGTTTTCGTAAGCGTGTGACCAGAGATCGCGTCTTGAGCGATGTCAAGAAAAAGCGTTTCTTTGTTTCTAAAAGCGAGCAACGCCGTCGCGCGCGCCTTAAGGCTATCCGGAAAGAGAAAAAGCGCTTGCGACGAGAAGAGAATCGGTATCAGTATTAAACGCCGTTCGATAATCGGCTAGGGCCTAACCGGTAGAATCCTTGCACAGCGAGCAAGAATTTGGTGGTCAATGGCTCCTTTATTGGCGCTTAGGTTGCGCTATCGGCGCTGATCGAAATGGATGAACGCGCCATTGTCAAGCTCGTCGGACGTTTGAGTTGGTGATGGTCGAATGCACGTGCGTTTCGATTAGCGTCGAGGCCGATTATCCTGTTCGATAGGTTTTTCGAGTCGGTGAGGGGCTATAGATAGCTAGTATTTCGGCCCCGCCTCTCGAGTGAGAAGCGAATGATTGTTTGGGAGGGGTATTATGTCGAATCGATCTCAAACGATTGTATGCCGGAATTGTGGGCGAGGTTTTACGTTGACGAGAAACTATTGTAATTGGTTGTCCCAGCGGGGCGCGAAGGTGTTGCGACCTTTGTTATGCCCCACCTGTTTTATGAAGGTGGGGCCCCTACCCAAGCGACAGGGACGGATCAAGTGGTTTAGCCGCCGTAAACATTATGGGTTCATCGTTCCCGAGGAAGGGGATAGCGAGATCTTTTTTCATCAACAACAGATTTTTGATGACGATGCCGCACAGGCGCGTGAGGGGCAGGTCGTCCATTTCCACCTTGGGCATTCCCCGAAAGGACCGGAGGCTTTAAACGTGGAGTTCGGTGAGGGCTCATGAGGTTCGCGAGGGCATAGAGGAGTGTGAAATAGCTGTGGCTGGTAAGGGGGCGACGACTGAGCGGATTCAAGGGAAGATCAAGTGGTTTAGCCATCAGAAGCGTTATGGTTTCATACAGCGGGCGGATGGATTGGACGACGTGTTCGTACATATGAACGAGTTTCGCGTCAAGCAAGATGCCTATTGGGCCAAGCGCGGTGATGCGGTTGAATTTACCATGGAGCAAACGTCGAAAGGAACCAGCGCGACCGACGTCGTGATTTTACCGGCGAGCTAGATGTTCACGCTGACTGCCGATTATTAACAGATCAAAAACACCTGGATCAAAGGGCTGGCGACAGACAGGGTTACCGGATCGGATCGAAGCTTAGTGATTTAGGGAGGAAAAAAACATGTTTAAGGTTGGCGACGCGGTCATTCACCCCATCCGTGGAGCGGGCGTTGTGGTGCGAGTTATGGAGAGGAAGTGGCGGGGAAGCAAGGGTGTGTATTATCAGATCGAGTTGATGGGTCAGCCGGATACCAAGTTGATGGTGCCGACCGACGCCGTCGATTCCTTGGGATTACGCTTAGCCATTTCGCCGTCGAAGTTAGGTCGTGTCTGGAGCGTGCTGCGAGAGGATCCAGAGAAGTTGCCATCCAATCATAAGAAACGGTACAAAGTTGTGGACAGCAAGTTGCACACTGGCGATATTTACCAGGTGGCCGAGGTTGTCAGAGATATGGCCTGGCGACAGCAGAAGGAGGGCAACCTGACGACGATGGGGAAGCGCAGGTACAAGGAAGGCATGCGTATTTTGGCGGGGGAGATCGCGGCTGTGGCAGAGGTTGAGATGGATGATGCAAAAGCCCAGATTCAGTCGAAGTTGACTGAGCGTTTATCCTCCGCCAATCTGATGTGATGCAGCCTGTGCGGCGGCATCCTAGTACCTTCTCAATAAACCGAGGGCTTGTTCGTAGTAGGGTCGGAAGTGGCCTGGAGACTGACGTAGAGTATATGCATTCTCAATAAACCGAGGGCTTGTTCGTAGTAGGCGCTTCAGCGCCCCTAAAAGCGCGCTGAAATCGCTATCTAGCGCGCGCACACGAACAGATTCACCCCAAGTTATTGAGAAGATACGCATCCTATTTGTTGAGTTCGGGTTTAATTTAGGTAGGCTTTTTGATATGGAGGAGAAAATTGGGACGTAAAGTTCATCCTTATGGATTTAGACTTGGCATAATCAGAGATTGGAAATCCCGCTGGTATGCAGAAGGCGACGAGTACGCCGAATTGCTGCACGAGGATTGGGAGATTCGGAATTACGTGCACGAAACGGTTGGGCACGCCGGCATATCCCTGGTAGAGATTGAACGGTTTCCAAATCAGGTATCGATCACCGTTTGGACGGCCAGACCGGGTATCGTGATTGGCCGGCGCGGCTCTTCGGTCAAACAGATGCGGCAGGCGTTGAGCGATATGACCGGCAAGCGGGTCTCCATCGACGTGAAAGAGGTCGAGCAACCGGAGTTGGACGCGAAATTGGTGGCGGAAAACGTCGTGTCCCAGTTGGAGCGTCGAATTTCACATAGCCGGGCGATGCATCGAGCGATCCAATCATCGATGCGCGCCGGCGCTCAGGGGGTCAAAGTGATGTGCAAGGGCCGCCTCTACGGGGCCGAAATGGCCCGCACCGCCTGGCAACACGAAGGGCAGGTCCCCTTGCAGACGCTGCGCGCCGACATCGACTTTGCCCAGGAAGAAGCGCATACGACGTATGGCCGTCTGGGGGTCAAAGTCTGGATCTACAAAGGAGAGATCTTGCCGGCCCTGGAGGGTGAGGAAGAAGGACTGGTCATATAAGAAAGCGGCTTGAACGGCGGGAAAGTGATTCGACGATCCGAAACAGCGGGCGGATTTAGAAACGCTTGACAAGAGAGCCATTTTACCCTATAATATATCTGAGTGATATATATCTTAGAGATATATGGTCTGCCACTTGGTGGGAGAGGAGCAGTTTTACACTGTGCCAATGTAGGGGATATAAATAGACGTGATTTCAGGTTGTATCTGCAAGAGACCTGGTTGGCGCTGCTGATGTCGCGTGGAACAACCGGGTCTTTTTTATTGCGCCGATTTATTGCGCTGGGATGTGGAAGAAGCTTGTCAATCGCGTCTAAGCACTTGTTGTTTCTGTTTTGTCTGGGTTAGGAGCGTTAATGAGAAAAAGGATGGATGGTGATAAATAGTATGGTAGAGCGTGAGCGTCAGGACTCACAATGGGCGACGCTGATTGAGCAGGATTACGATTACGACCGACCACAGAGGGGCGACGTTTTAGAAGCGACCATTCTTGACGTGGGCGATAACGACATAGTGGTCGATTTGGGCGCCAAGCGGGATGGGATCATCCTGCCCGGCGATCTGGATCGGGTCGATGAGGCCTATCGCGAAGATCTGACGGTCGGGGACCGGATTCCTGTCGCAGTGATGAAGACCTGGGGCCGCCGGGATGGCATCTTGGTCTCGTTGAATCGGGGGTTGCAGCGACAGGATTGGTTGCGGGCGAATGATCTCTTGGAAAGCGGGGATGTCATTGAAGCGGAGGTCATTGATCAGAACCGGGGCGGTGTGCTCGTCTCGTTTGGCGGCATCCAGGGGTTTGTCCCGAATTCTCACTTGACCGATGTCCCGCGTGGGGCGCGTGGAAAGCGCCTCAAAGAGGCCAAAGACGCGCTTATTGGAGAGACCCTCTCGTTGGTGGTCATTGAGGTAAACCAACGCCGCCGCCGACTGGTCTTATCCGAGCGGGCGGCGAGCCGTCGCAAACGGGAAGAGCTATTGGAAACGTTGGCGGAGGGGGATGTGCGGACCGGCGAGGTGCGCAACCTGGTCGACTTCGGCGCCTTTGTGGACCTGGGTGGCATTGACGGCTTAATTCACATCTCGGAATTGGACTGGCGTCACGTGAATCATCCCCGGGATGTGCTCAACGTGGGCGACGAGGTCGAGGTTTACGTCTTGAGCGTGGACTGCGAGCGCGAACGGATCGGGCTGAGTCGCAAGCGAATGTTGCCCGACCCCTGGCCCCAGGTGACCGGGGAACTGAGCGCCGGGGATGTGGTTGAGGGGAGCGTCACCAGTGTGGTCGATTTCGGCGCTTTCGTGGATATCGGCATGGGGGTAGAAGGATTGGTGCACGTCTCGGAAATGCCCCGGGGGCACGACACCCGCAACGAACTCGAGGCGGCTCAGAAGGTCAAAGTCTTTGTCCTGGAGATCGACGAGTGGCGGCGTCAGATTGCTCTCAGTCTCTCCAAGGCGGAGGCGTCCGAGGAGCCTGAAGAGTCGTTAGAACCGCAAGAGGAGCGGGAGCTTGTGGCGGCGGTCGCCTAGCGATTTGCAAGAAGATTTGCAAGAAAACAAATCACTAATCAGTCCGCCCTCAAAAAACGTCTGGTGTCTGTGTTGGAAAACGGGGCGGCGGGGCGCATCCCGTTTGCCCATCTGGTTAAACTGTTGTATAGTAGAGGAGTAAGGTGATGAAGGTGACACCATCTGTGAAACGCCTTTGCCCGAAGTGCAAGATTGTTCGGCGCAAGGGAGTCGTATACGTGATCTGTGAAAATCCCAAGCATAAACAAAGGCAGGGGAATTGACGCTTGAGAGAAGGATAAAGGGAAGACCAGCTTTAAAGAGGAGGTGAAATCTATGCCAAGAATTGCAGGCGTCGATCTCCCGCGTAACAAGCGGGTTGAGATTGGATTGACTTACATTTATGGTATTGGCCGTTCCAGGAGCAACGACATTCTTTCAAGCACGAGAATCGACCCGGACAAGCCAGTCAAAGATTTAAACGAGTCTGAGGTGACCCGCCTACGCGAGTTCATCGGCAGAAACTATCAAGTAGAGGGGGATTTGCGGCGGATGATCGCGCAGAACATCCGGCGATTGAAGGACATTAATTGCTACCGAGGCATTCGCCATCGTCGCAATCTCCCGGTGCGCGGGCAGCGAACCAAGACGAACGCGCGGACGCGCAAAGGGCCGCGTAAGACGGTGGCCGGCCGTGGGCGTAGGCGTGGATTGAAGAAGAAGTAGCGAGGATAAAATACCTGGTGATGGTAGAGTATAGATTGCAGGAATTAGATACAGTTCAGTGGTTGTTAGACGAGGCGGAGGAGCAGGGCTACCTGACGACCAAGCAGATCCAAGCGGCTTTCCCCGAAGCTGAGGAAGACCTTGAGCAGCTGGAAGCGCTTTTCATTCTCCTGCAAAACCGGGGCGTAGAAATCTACTATGATGAGGAAGCCATCGACGATGAGTTGGATGAGGATGAGAAGTTAGCTGTTGAGATAGAGGACGAGGCGGACGGGCCAAACCTGAGCGCCATCCCAATCGACGACTCGATCAGCCTGTATTTCAACGAAATGAGTTACGTGCCGCTTCTTTCTTACGAGGAAGAAGTCGCGCTGGCGAAGCAGATGGAACGGGGCGAGGAAGCGCAAGTTCAACTGGCGAAAAATGGGCGCGACGCCGAGGAGGAGGCCTATCTGGAACAGTTGATCGAGTTGGGGGAGCAGGCGCGCCAACATCTCATCAAGGCGAACACACGGCTCGTGGTGAGCATCGCCAAGAAGTACCGGGGGAATGGCTTGTCTTTCCTGGATCTCATCCAGGCCGGCAACCTGGGCCTCATCAAGGCGGTCGATAAGTTCGATTATCGACGGGGTAATAAGTTTGGCACGTTTGCGACCTGGTGGATCCGTCAGTCGGTGACGCGCTCTCTGGCCCAACAGGGGCGCACCATTCGCATCCCGGTGCATATGAGCGATCGCATTAGAAAGCTGTACAGGGCGGTTCAGGGCTTGGAGCAGGATCTGGGTCGTCGGCCCACGCCGTTGGAGATCGCCGAAGAGACCGGTTTGAATACCAACGATGTGCGTTGGATGTTGCAGGTGTCGCAACGGCCGCTTTCACTCGATAAACCAATTGGCGATGAGGAAGAGGCGAGCGAATTGGGGAGTTTTATCGAGGATCAGGCGACCCCGTCTCCCAGCCAAACCGCCGAACACGATCTGTTGCGCGAGGATTTGGAGCGGATGCTCCGGTCGCTCACGCCGCGTGAGGTGCGCGTGCTGCGTATGCGCTTTGGACTGGGCGGCGATACCGACCATACGTTGAAAGAGGTCGGCGAAAAGCTCGGCGTGACGCGGGAACGGGTTCGGCAGATTGAACGTCAGGCGTTGCGAAAGTTACGTCACCCGCGTCACAGGCGCCGGCTGCGCAGTTATCTTTGATGCACGCAAACCCTGCAGGAGGGTGAGCCGTTACGCGCCGGTTAAGAGAGTCTTAAATGTTGCTCTATCCACCGTCCGGGGGCGCTAAGTGGCCCGAGGACGGGCCTCTGAGCGAATTTTTATAGTCTCTTAACAATCTGGGTCTTCAGGATTTCGCATGGCCCATCATAGACCCTAAAGGTTTTTGCGCTGGTTTTGATGGAAAAAGGTCATTGTTTAAGGCAAAAACGTTGTTTGCGCGGCCTTGAGCAAAACCTTTAGGGTC
>DAOTUC010000261.1:0-2457 GCA_034437315.1 Anaerolineae bacterium | reverse complement strand
CACGCCCATCCTGGCCCGCTACGAAATTGGCGACTTGATCCTCGCACTGCGTCCGCCTTACTTCCGCTGCATCGGGCGCAATCGTTGGTGGACGCCGCTGCGCTACGCCTGGGGCGAGTTGATGACCCTTAACCTGGGCCGGTTATGAATCCCAAAAAAGATCTTAACACGTCTACGTCGCGATTATCATGCGAATTTACTCCAGGATGCGTATCACCTGGTACACATCGACGTCGCCGGACAGCCCCTTGAAGTTCAGCCCGCGAATCGGCGAGACTGCCACCTGATCCTGAATCAGGTCATACGTCTCCTGGCTGATGAGCACCTGCCCCGGTCGGGCTGCGCTACAGATGCGTGCCCCCAGGTTGGCGGCCCGCCCGATGACGGTGTAATCGGTCCGCTGTGCGCATCCCATCTCCCCCACGACCATCTCACCCGTGGCGACGCCGACTCCCACCGGCGCCGGTTCAAAATTTCTCACCCGCCAATCGGCCATCACTTCCTGGTGCGCCTTCTGCATCTCCAGGCCGACCGCCGCCGCCCGCAGGGCGTGATCTGGTTGGGGGAACGGCGCGCCGAACAGGGCCATCACTTCGTCGCCGACAAATTTATCCAGAGTGCCTTCGTGAGAGAGAATGACCTCTGTCATACGTCCCAAATAGTCGTTGACGAAACCGACTAGCAATTCCGGTTCGTCGGCCCGCTCCGACATACTGGTCGACCCGCGCAGATCCGCGTACAACACGGTCAAGGTCAGTCGCTCACCCTTGAGGAAGTCCACGTCAGGATTCGCCAACAGGCGCTCCATCACCTGGGGGTCCACCGAGCGGCCCAGCACCTGGCGCAGGCGTTGCCTCTCCAGACTCTCGAAAATTGCGGTGTCCATCTGGCTGCCAATCGCCCGCAACAACCGCTGGTCCGCGCTTCTGAATCCGCGCGGGTGGTAGCTATTGACTACCCCCAGCACGCCGATGATCTCATCACGCAGGATGAGCGGGATACACAGCATTGAACGCAACACGTCGCCCAGGCCGTTGCGGCAGACGACGTCGCCCTTTCGCAACGCCTCCCCGGCGATTCGATCCACCACGGCGTAGTGTTGGGAGACCTGGAACAGATCGTCGTCGGTCGCCGCTTGCAGTTTCAGTTTATCCTTCTGATAGAGCATCACGAAACCCATTTCCGAATCAATCACACCGCGCAACGTCTGCAAAACCTGGCCCAGCATTTCATCAAATGGCATATGCTGGTCTCGAATGCGATCCACCCGGTAGATGGTTTCCAATTCCTTGTTGCGCTGTTGTATGTCGTAATGGGCGTAACCTTGCATAACGGCCGAGTCGATCTGACTTTCGGCCACCTTGAGCAATTCGATTTCCCCTTCATCAAAGGGGCGTTGGAGGCGGGCGAGCAATACGGCCCCCAGTCGTTGCGTCTCGCCCATAATGATCGGCACGCCGGCCAATTGAATATCGTCCGGCAATTGCTCCTGTAGCGATTCGTGGAGCGATATATGATCCTTCCCAATGATCACATCATCGGCCTTGATGATCTGTTGGGCTAACGTCCGGGTCATCAGCGCATCCAGTTGTTGTGGGTGGGTGTGGCGGCTACGATCGTTGACCGCTTTTAACTCCAAATCGCCGGTCTCTCGATCCCGTAGGCACAAAAAGCATAAGCTGGCCTCGAAATGATCGGCCAGAAGGCTGGCGATGGCGGATAACATCGTCGGCGGGTCTGGTATCTTGTCCCGGATGTGATCAATCGCCAAAATGAGTTCGACCTTTTTGCGCTGCAAGGCTAATTCCGCTTGTAAAGCGTCTACCGTCTCATTTTCTTTTTGCATATTTCTCTCCCTCAATAATTCTCTTGTTGATTGAAAATATCATCAAGGCGTCTGAATTGGACTTTGGACAAAGCTCGCAAGACCTTCCCGAAAGCTTACAGAATAGGAGGCGTATCATCATGATCCAGACCGTTATGGCGCATCAGATAAAACGCAACCCACTGAGGAGGCCATCGTTTGATTAACCACTTTTTCACACTGGAAACGGGTATTCGATACCAGTTTTGGTTTTGAATGATAGCGAAATCTCGCTTATTGTTGACAATCGCTACTAAAACTTCACCACTTTTAGACATTGTAAAACTTTCAAGGCGCGCACCTAACGGCCAGGTTTAGCCGCTGTGCGGCTGCGGGAAAGAGCACTCGCCGCGCAACGAACTGAAAGCGCGTGGGACCACCGATACGCGGCGCGACAGCGCAGTCGGCTACAACCCGTGTTAGCGCGGCCTGGTTTTTGAGAGCCAAAGTGCTAGTGGTCTTTCCCATAAATTCTTGGGGTAAAGACTTCCGAAGTCTTCTGACTCATTCTGAAGAAGGCTTGCCTCTCTATCAGGCCAGAACGTCGTTTATCGATCCTAAGCACCTTCAAGACTTCGGAAGTCTAAATGAGC
>DAOTUC010000260.1:0-18681 GCA_034437315.1 Anaerolineae bacterium | reverse complement strand
TCGGACCAATTGACGTACAGTCGCAAGTGGGCCTCGTTGATCACCGCGCCGGTGGGAATTTCGTTCAAGTTAAACTGTAGAAGAGTCCGCTCGGCCCCATAGTTGTTATCGCCGTTCAGGTTGTACCCCAGGTAGAGCGACACCGCGCCGAATTTCTGGTTGGGCCACTCGGATGCGATAAAGGCATCCGCCTCGGTCGGCAGCTGGATCACGACATCGGAGAGATCATCCGATATGACCCGCGTCTCCAAGATCACCGGCTCTCGCCGGGGCGCTTCCCGCTCGATGTGGCGGGGCAGCGGTGTGGCATTGGCCCAGGGAGGGATTTCGTCGCCGCCGGGGCGCGGCCTCTGGGCGGTAGCTATCTGTCTCCATCCCAGTCCCATGCCCCACAGCATCAAGAAGACGAATCCCAGGCATAGACAAAGTTTTAGATAAGCGAATCTGGTTTTCGACATAGGCCCCTCATTTATGTGACGGCGCAATCGAGAAGCTCCCGCACCTCTTCGTCCGTCGTCTGCGAGAAGTCCACGTACGATCCGCCCACGCCAAAGAAGGGCTGGGGCGTCGTCGCGCACACCACGTCGTCCGCCAGATCCTCGAACTCCCGGCAGGTACGGGGAGGCGCTGTCGGGACGGCGACGACAATGCGGGTGGGGTCTCGCTCACGCAACGCGGCGAGGGCGGCCCGCATGCTGGCCCCGGTCGCCAGGCCATCGTCGACCAAGAGCACTGTCTTGCCCGTCACGTTGGGTCGGGGGCGGTCGCCCCGGTAGACCCGTTCCCGTCGCTCTAACTCCTCCCGCTCCCGGGCGGTGACGGCGTCAATCGCATCCTCGGAAATCGTCAACTGCCGGAGCACGTCCTCATTCATCACCCGCACGCCGCCCGACGCGATGGCGCCCATCGCCAGCTCGCGGCGCCCCGGCACGCCTAACTTACGCACCAGGAAAATGTCTAACGGGGCGTCGAGCGCCCGGGCCACCTCAAAGGCGACTGGCACGCCGCCCCGGGGCAATCCCAGGACGAGCATATCGTCCCAGTCAGCGTAATCGGTCAGTCCCCGGGCCAATCGCTGCCCGGCCTCTGCCCGGTCGTGAAAACGTGTCCTTCCATATCCTCTCATTCGTCTTCTCCTTCCAACTTATCTGTCTTTTCCACTCCCTGGGGCAACCAGAACTCAAGCGCCTGCGGCTTAATCTCCACCCGGACGTCTACCGGATCGTCCTCCTGGGCCGGCGTTGGTGTGAACACCTTATCGTCCACGTGTATGGTGAAATCGGCCCACATAAATTGGACTTCACGGCCACGCGTGACGTCCACGCTCGGCAGTTCCTCCAGGCTCTCGGAGAGCAGGCTCGTCACGTAGCGCAACAGCCCCTCCTGAACCTCACCCCGAACGCGCAGAAGGTCGAAAAGCCCATCCCCCGGATCCGCACCGGGCGCTAACCCCAGTCTCGGCCCGGTGCGGGGGGTATTGAGCACTTCGACCCATATGTAATTGCCCGACAGGTCTTGCCCATCTAACGTGAGGTCAAAGGCACGCGACGTATACGAATTCAACGTTTCGATAATGGCCTCCAACGCCCTGGGCAACCGCTGCTCCCTGTCCTCCGGCCCATAGGTCGCCAACATATCGGCGAACAAACCCCAGCCCAACGCTTCCAAGAAATAGCTTTCTTCCCTTGGGAGATGCATGCATCCAACGTCGAAAGGATAAGAATGCGGATCCGCCAAGCCCGCCACCACGTCCCGGGGATCGCCCACCACGCCCAGCGTCTGGGCGACGTTATTGGCCGTCCCCAGTGGCACGATGGCGAGAGGGACGTCTCGTCCCACGAGCCGCTCGGCCACCGCCCGCACCGTCCCATCCCCGCCGGCCGCCACGACGAATCCCTCCACGTCCTCCAGTATTGGCCCGACGTCGTCCTCGCAGGCCGTGGGCCGGTAGACAGGGTCGTACCCTGCCTCCTGCAACGTTGTCAGGATCTGCTGGGGCGTAAATTGATAGACGTCAATCAGTCCCGCCTGGGGATTGTAGATTAGATTTGCTCTCACGGTCTCCTAGCAACAATCACGAATGACACGAAATTGCGAATCTCACGAACATCTTTTAAGCACCTCACTTCCAAAATCCAGAAAATTCGTGTCATTCGACCATTCGTGCAATTCGTGATCCCGGATGATCTCACAGTGAAAACTACGTAAATTCCTTCAACACCTGGAAATCGTCGCGCAGCGTCTCATCCCCCCCCGGCATTACCCAAACTCGGCGACGGCCCGGTCGATGGCGCGCCGCAGATCGTCCAACGCGTCGTCTACACCGGACTTCAACGTCTCCCAGGCTTCCTCGCCCTGTTCGCCCAAACGCTCCAATCGCTGTTCCACGCTCTGGCGTTTGACCTCCAGTTCATCAATCCGCCGGTTATAGGCAATTTTCGCCTCGGCCTTGGCCTGGTTGGCCTTGGCCTTCAGGAGATCAATTCGCGCATCCAATTCATCCAGTCGCGCCTGTATCTTCTCTCGATATGCTTCCTGTCTAGTGACCAATGGTCCCCTCCTAAACTCTATCGCTTACGTCAAGCAAGAGCACGTTTTATAAGTCGTTTAACACGCAAGGTTGCTCTTCCAAAAAATACTCAAACGAGCAATGCGCGCTGATACTGCCCCATCAGTTCCGTCTTGGCCAAGGTATGTCCCTCGACACGGTCCAGCACCTGGGATCGGGTGGCGCCGGGCGGCAGGTCTAACTTTTCATTCAGGGCGTAGAGACGAAAGTAATAGTGGTGCATCTCTCCACGCGGCGGGCATGGGCCGCCATAACCTAAATGACCAAAGCCATTCCGGCCGTGCACACCCCCATCCGGTAACTCTGGATCGGGGGAAATTCCCTCGTCCAAAGACGATTTGCCGGACGGCAAATCGTACAATACCCAATGGGACCACGTCCCACCCGGCGCGTCGGGGTCGTCGCAGATGAGGACCAAACTCTCGGCCTCCGGGGGGACTTCCCGCCACTTCAGCGGCGGGGAGACGTCATCCCCCTCACACGTGTATCGGTCCGGGATCGTCTCCCCCGGTTCGAACGCCTCACTGATCAACGTCATAGCCATCGCTTCTTCCTCCTCGTTACTCAAGATCGACTCAAGACTCGGCCTCGTACGCCTCCAGCCGATCCAAAAAGTCCGAATCCACCGTCAGGTAAACCCGACCCTCGGCTACCCTGTTCACCCAAGTAATCGGGACGAGTTTCTTCTCCTTGAAGATCAACCCTTCGGAGATCACCAGGTGGGTCACCCGCTCGTTGACAGGTTCGGTAAATAAACGCTCCACGTCGCCCACGTGCTCCCCATCGCGGCTGACCACATCGGTGCCCTGTTGCAACACGATCGTATCCTCTGGTATATTTCGCTCCGCCTCTAACACGTAGGGCGACATCGGATAACCGGCGAAGTGTGAATAATGCCACCATGTCAAGCCGATGGGCGGCTGCCAGTAAAGCTGGCGCGGCTCTTCATCCCCCGCCGACGCTTCTAATGTCGCGATGTGGACGAATTCCGTCTCCAGATAATCGGGCAGATCATCTAGATCATCTTCGCTGACGTCCGCTCGCAGCGTGACGTGATCCGCCTCCGCCGACATCACCCAATCGACCGGCAGAACCTTGTCCTCTCCAAACAGAAATCCCTTCTGTACTATCAGGTGAGTCACCTCTTTCGTCTGGGGCTTGATCACAATCAGACCCACTGTGCCGACATCTTCTCCGTCCGCAGTCAGCACCTTCGCGCCTTCTTGGAATTGCATCACTCCTCCTCTCTTATACATCAGCCATCTCCGGTTTCAGGATCCAGGAAATTTGCCAGCAGCCTTCCTCTCGTTCCAGGCACACGATGCCGGCGTTGTGAAACTGAACAATAGGTCGCTCCGGATCGAGAATCAACAACTGGCTGGCCAAGCGCTCCATAAAGGGTAGATGGCCCACCAGCATCACCGGCTGCGATATACGGGTCAGGTCTTCACTCACGGGTTTCACGTCGTCGACGGGACCTAAACCCTCGACGAATTTTACGCCGTCGGCCGGATCAATGGCCTGGCCCATAATCGTCGCCGTCTCCTCGGCCCGCGTCTTCCCGCTGTGCCAGATCTGATGGACCGTCACGCCCAGTTTCCTGGCCAAGGCCGCTGCCCGTTCTGCGTCCTCACGCCCCTGGGCCGTCAACGGGCGATCAGGGTCTGCCTCCTTCGATTTAGCCTCTGCATGTTGAAGCAAGTAAACTTTCATCAAAAGACTCCTTTTAACTCCACGTCATGGATCGAATGTAACAAATCCTGGGTTCAGGTCCTTTGAGACGCACATCTCTCTACTTCGGTGAAATCGCTGGCAAACTTGACCTACGACACGTACAGATATTCAGTTCGGCGTCCAATGCGCTTCATCCCGTCGTAAAGATAGGCATAAATCGTGTACATGCCGCTCTCCTCGACCGTGACCTCGGTGGAGTAGCGTGCTTCCTCGCCCACCGATAGCGCCTTGGTCTGGATCGTGGCCAACTCCTCGAAATCGCCGCTGGGCGTGTTGGCCCAGAACTCCAGGGAAAGCTCTTCGCTGTCGCTCAGGCCCCTGATCGTCGCCTCGCACCGGATGGTCTCATTCATAGCCGGATAAGGCTCGGTCATGGCAAAAAGGCTGGTCAGCTCAGCCGCCTCTTCACCCACCGTCAACAGGACGTAGGGTGTCTCCCAGTGAAAACTCTCTCCATCTTTCCAGCCGTCGATGGAAACGTACAGACTCGTCGTGGTGACCGCCGAGACCTGGAAAGCCAACGTGCGCTGCTCGCCGGCATTTAACACCGGGATGTAACTCCCGGATCCATACACGTTAATGCTGTAAGGGTCCAACGTGTTCAAGCGAACGTCCAGGCTGGTCAGCGCATCGGCTCCCACGTTCTTCAATCTCAGCGTCAGCCAACGTGTGCCCGCCGTGAGATTTTTAGGCGTCAGTTCATATTCCAGTGGATATCTCAGTCCCATTTCAATCTCCTTTCTCTTGAACTTACTCGAAAACTTCTCTATCTTGCACGTCTCTTGGACCTGAACCCGAAATGCAGGACCGTCTAAACAGTCCATCAGCAGTCGACGAAACATCAGGCATGCACATTCTCACGCCGTCCCGTCAACGCCTTACATCCTCATTATACAGGCAGATTGACTGAGCTAATGATGGGGAGGGATTGAATTCCGATAGGATTCCGTTAGTAAAAGTTAGAATTCCGTTCAGTGGGCGAGAAGGAGGGATGGACTACGCGGCATCTCGGGATCACGAATGAAACAAATAGGCGCACGAATTTTGGCTTCGAGTGACGAAAGAGCTTCGTGCTATCGCTCGTTTTGATCTTACACTCTAAAGGCAATCCTTCAGCTTCATCTGGACCTCATCTGGCGGGGAAATGAAAGGTGGGAAGGGCGATGAGTTCCTTCTCCTCAATCTGGGAAGGTTTCCGCGCGCCAGCGATGGCCGCCGTCATCTCTGGACGCCGCAACGTCCAGGCGATGGCCAACTGGGGCAGCGTCTTGCCGTTGCGCGCCGCGATGGGCCGCAGCCGGTCGATCAGCCACAGGTTGGCGCTCAGTTCCGGTTCGGTGAACTGGGTGCTATTCTCTCCTCCCCACTCTCTCCCTCTGCCCACGCAATCAGTCCTGGCAAGAACGGCGTCACCAGGTCGGGATGATGGGGCAGAACCCGCACCGTGTAACCGTGCAATCCACTCAGCCAGAAAGTCACGCTCTTGACCTCAAACAGGTAGACATCTTCTTCCCCCTCGACCGGCCCGGCTGGCTGCATAGGCGCCGCCTCGGCGTTCACGATCTCGCCCTGCGCGTTCACCCGGCCCATGTAGAACTCCACCGTCACGTCCTCCGGCGTCAGCTTGCCCAGGTGAATCCACGCTTGGGCTTGCACCTCGTCCCCCACCTGGCGCTCAGATTGGCCGTCGGCCTCCACCCGCTCGATCCGTACGTGGGGCCATTGCGTTCGAACACGCTGCTTCCACGCCGCCAACGCCTTGACCCGTTTCATCTCGTCGGCCGCCAGGTCATCGTATCGCCTCGCCGCTGGCAGGTAAAAACATTCGACGTATTCCCGCACCATACGATGGGTGTTGAAATAATGATTCAAGTGGCTGATGGACTTCTTCATCCGCTCGATCCAATCTCGGGGCAGACCGGCGGCGCTGCGCTCGTAAAAGGCCGGCGCGACGTCCCGTTCCAGCAGATCGTAGAGGGCGTGGGCCTCCACCTCATCCTGGCAATCGGCGTCGTCGTAGGTCTCGCCGCGCCCGATGGCCCACCCGAAGGCGGGATCGTAAGCCTCGGCCCACCAGCCATCCAGGATGCTCAGGTTAAGGACGCCGTTGGCCGCTGCCTTCATCCCGCTGGTGCCGCTGGCCTCCCGCGGCCGGCGGGGCGTGTTCAACCACACGTCACATCCCTGCACCAGGTAGCGGGCCGCGGCCATGCCGTAATCCTCCAGGAATACCAGACGGCGGCGGAACGGTTCCTGGCGCGTCAGTTTCACGATCTTGGCGATCAACTTCTTGCCCGCCTCGTCCTCGGGATGGGCCTTGCCGGCATAGATGACCTGCACCGGCCGCTCGGGATTGCTGAGGATGCGCGCCAATCGCCCCTCGTCGTGGAGGAGCAGTGTCGCCCGCTTGTACGTCGCGAAACGGCGGGCGAACCCGATCGTCAGCGCGTCTGGATCCAGCACCTCGTCGGCAGCGTCGATCTCGGCCTGGGGCGCGCCCCGGCGTATACGTTGGTCCCGCAGACGACGCCGGGCGAAAGCGACTAACCGGTCGCGCCGTCGCTCGTGGGTGCGCCACAGTTCCCCCGGCGCGATGTGCTCGGCCCGCCCCCACACTGCTTGCTCGGCCGGTTCCTCCCGCCAACGCGGTCCCAGGTAGCGATCGTAGAGCTGATTCATCTCCTTGGAGATCCACGAGCGGAAGTGGACGCCGTTGGTCACGCGCCCGATGGGTACCTCCTCCTGGGGCGTGCCGGGCCACAGAGCCTGCCACATCCGCCGGGCGACCTCTCCGTGGAGCCGGGAGACCCCGTTACAATGGGCCGCCAGGCGCAGGGCGAACGTCGTCATACAGAAAGGGGCATCCTCGTTGCCCAGTTCCTCCCGTCCCAGATTGAGGAACGTCTGCTCAGAAAGGCCCAAGGCCGTGGCATAGTCGCCCAGGTAACGCATCATCAGGTCGGACTCGAAATAATCGTGGCCGGCCGCGACGGGGGTGTGGGTGGTGAAGACCAGGCTGGCCGACGCCGCCTCCCGCGCCTCGTCGAATGACAGATCGTGGATCTCCATCAATCGCCGAATCCGTTCCAGGGCCGCGAGGGCCGGGTGTCCCTCGTTCAGGTGATAGACGCGCGGTTCCAGGCCCAGGGCCTCCAGCGCCCGGTACCCCCCAATGCCCAGCACGATCTCCTGTTCCAGGCGCAAGCGCCGCCCGCCACCGTACAGCTCGTCGGTGATGTCCTGGTCCTGCTGGGAATCGTTGGCGGGGATGTTGGTGTCCAGGAGGTAGAGGGACACTCGTCCCACCTGGGCCCGCCAGACCTGGGCGTAAACCTGGCGACCGGGAAAGGGCGCCTCAACGATGAGCGGCGCGCCGTCCGCCCGGCGTTCCAGCGTCAGGGGCCAATTGTAGAAATCGTTCTCCTCGTAGACTTCCTGCTGCCACCCGGCGTCGTTGAGATACTGGCGGAAATATCCCTCCTGGTAGAGCAACCCGACGCCCACCAACGGGACGCCCAGATCGCTGGCCGATTTCACGTGATCGCCCGCCAGCACGCCCAACCCGCCGGCGAATATCTCCATGCAATCGGTCAGGCCGAACTCGGCCGAGAAATAGGCGACGAGCGGTTGATCAGGGTGTTCTCCGTTGGGTATCTCGTGCTCCCGCCGGAACCAGGGGGATTTGGCCGTCAGGTAGTCGTCCAGGTTTTGGGCCACCCGATCCAGGTGATCGAGGAACCCTACCTCCTCGGCAGCCTCCTCCAATCGCTGCTGGCTCACGCTGCCCAGCATCAACACCGGGTTGTGATTGGCCTCCTCCCACAGTTGATCGTCCAGGCGGCGGAACAACTCGATGGTGTCGTGATTCCACGCCCATCGCAGGTTGTGCGCCACATCGCGCAGGCGCTCCAGCGATTTTGGCAACGATGGCAAGACGGTAAACGTATCGATTGGTTCCACCATATCTCTCTCCTTTTGAGAGTCTTAAATAATTGCTCTAGCCGCCGTCCCGAGGGCGTTAATCGGCCCGAGGACGGACCTCTGAGCGAATTTTTTAAGACTCTCTTTTGTGCATTTTAGCGCCAAATAGGTACACCGAGATCTCGGAAACCTGAAGGAGCAATACCTTATAGTTCCAGCGGACAAGCCGTCGAATGCCAACCGGCCAACCCACCCAGGATCACCGTCAGGTCCTCCCATCCCTCCCGCTGCAGCAGGCTCGCCCCGATCATCGAGCGCAGGCCGCTGCCGCAGAAGACGTAGATGGGCCGGTCGCGCGGCACGTCCGACAGGTGAGCCGGCAACTGTGTGACGTGGATGTGATGGGCGTCAGGAATCTCGCCCTCGCCCGCCAACTCCTCCTCGCTGCGCACGTCTAGAATCCACATACTCTCTTTCTCGTCCAGGTGATGGCATAGTTCCTGCACCGTCATCGTCGAGATCGACTGGCTGCGCCGCCCGGCCGTGTGCCACGAGAGCATCCCGCCCTTGAGGGCGCCCACCAGGTCGTCGTAACCCAGCCGGATCAAACGCCGGACGACTTCCGTCGGGTCCTCCGTCTCGTTCACCAACAAGAGCGGCACGTCGTAGGGCAAGAACCACCCGGCGAAACTGGCCAATCCGCCGAGCCAGATGGATAGGGCATCGGGCGCGTGAGCTGCGCCAAAGCCCAGTTCCATCCGCGTATCTAACACAACGGCCTCCGCCTCCTGTGCCGAACCCCACGCCCCGGCTGAGAACTCGTCGGGCTTGAGCGGCGCCGGCACGGGCAAAGCGCCCAGGATCGGGGCCCCCTCCAGGTTCCACTGCTCCATACGCCGGAAATAGGGCGGCCGCTCCAACACCTGACCCACGTGGGCCACGAAATCATCCTGCGTCTTGTACTGCAATTTGGGATTCAAACGCCGCTCCAGCCCGATGCTCGTCCAGATCCGCTCGGCGATGGAAGTGCCGCACACCGAACCGGAACCGTGGGCCGGGCAGACGATGACGCCGTCGGGCAGCGCCAGCAGCTTGTTGAAGAGGGTATCGTACAACAGCCCCGCCATCTCCTCCATCCGGTCGACGCCCAGGAGGTCCACCCGCCCCACGTCCCCGGCGAAAAGCGCGTCTCCGGTAAAGACCACCCACGGCGCGCCATCGGGGTCGCGCAACAGGTAGCTCATCGAGCCGGGCGTGTGGCCTGGCGAATGGATGGCCTCCAATTCGAGACGCCCCACCCGCCACGTTTGCTCGTCCTCTACCGCTCGCCCGTACACGTAATTCAACTGACCATCGGCGTGCCAAATCTCGGCTCCGGTGCGATGCGCCAACTCCATCGACCCGATGACGTAATCCTCGTTACGGTGGGTCTCCAGGATATACGCCAGCCGCAGGCCCGCCTGGGCGGCCTGATCCACGTACACGCCACAATCGCGACGCGGGTCGATGACCACCGCCTCTCCCTGGTCGCCGATGAGGTACGAGTAATGAGCCAGACCTTCTGATTCGATTCGTTCAAATAACATCACTCTCTCCTTTCTCCACTGTGCACCCAGTCCGAGGCGCAACCGGTCAAAAACGCTAGCGCGGGTTCTTCCCGCTTACCGTGGGATTCTCTGGATGAGAAGTCCACTCGGTAAAGGATCCCTCATAAATCTCGACCTTGGGGAATCCCAGGTACCACTTGAACAGGATGAACTCGTTGCTCGCCTCGCGCCCCGTCCCACACGAGCAGATGACCGTCTTCTCCGGGACAATGTCGTGGGCATCCAGGACCGTCTGGATCTCATCATCCGGCTTGAGCAAGCGCGCGTTCTCGTCGTCCATAAAGCTTTTCCAGGGCACGTTGATCGCGCCGGGGATGTGCCCGGCCTTGATCCACGGCCCCTGCCCTTCGTAGACCGCCGCCGGGCGGGCGTCCAGCAGGATCACGTCGTCCCAATCCTTCTTGTCCTTGAATTCGTCGTATCCCAGGAAGTATTCCTGCTGCACGTGAACCACGAAATCGGACGGCGTGACGTCGGGGAATACCTGGGAGAGCGGGCGTTTTTCCGCTTTCCACTTGTCGATACCGCCGTTGAGGACGCAGACGTTTTTGTGCCCAAAACGGGCCAGGGTATAGGCCATCATCGTCTGTTCCAGACCGTCGCCCCAGCCCTTGAACGGTCCCACGCCGGTATAGACCACCACCGGCGCGTCAGCCTGCAATCCCACCCGCCGGAAGTGCGCCTCGACGGCCTCCGGGTCCACGTACTGGGCCGGCAACCCCCTCAGCGGGACGCGCAGCAAGCCCTCGTTCATATAGACCGCGCCGGGGATGTGCTCCTGGACGTAGTCGTGCACGTTCGGTTGCACGTCCAGGATCATCAACTCATCGTCCATCAGGTGATCTTCCATCCACTCGGTGGAAACCCACTTGACGATGCCCTCACCATAAGGATATGCTTTACTCACGTTTGACCTCCTATTTTAATTCGTCTGACAAATACGATAGATGCATTCACGCCTTGCGCAACACCCGAACGGCGGCGACCAACACGATTCCTCCGACCAGGGAAACCAGGATCTGGCCGACCCAACTGGTGGGAGAGAGGCCCAACAGTCCAAAGATAAATCCTCCTACGACGCCGCCCAGGAGCCCGATGATCAAATCACCGACGATCCCATAACTCTTTCCCTTCATCACCAGGCCGGTTAACCAACCGGCGACGATGCCCACAACAATCCAGATTAAAATATGCATTTGAATCTCCTTAAAACGTTTGCTGTAGCTGCTGCTTCAATCCTCGCAACCGGAAAGCCAACGTCAGTAACAACATGCCAGAAACCAGCGCGTAAGCCCCGATCAGCCACACGATGGCGACCAGCCCCGGGTTCGGCCACAAAACCAGCACCAGGCCGAAGATGATAGAAAGCACCCCGGCCAATGCCAGCAACCACTCCCCCTCGATCTCCCGGCGTAATAGGATCGCACCGAAAATCTCCAGCAGACCGGTCATTATGGCCCATCCGGCGATCAGGTAGAGCAGCGCCAGCGCGGTTATACGGGGCCACACGGCAGCGATCAAGCCGATGAGTATGCCCACCAGCCCCTCCAGGAGCACGATCCACCACTGCGGGTAAGTTTGCCGGTGCTGGACCGCCGCGACGAGCGAAAATATCCCATCCACGAAGACGTAGGCGCCAAACAACAAGACCAGCACCGTCAAGGCCATATTCGGCCAGACAAGGGCGGTCAGGCCCAGAACGATCGCTGCCAGCCCCCGCAAGGCGATGATCCACCAGTTACGCGCCAATAACGATAACATAAACCTCCCTCCTCTTATTATACCATTCTTATCTTCACGTGCTAACTTCAGCCGTCCGACAGGCTCGCGTCATTCGTCCATTCGTCAGATTTGTGATCTCATCGTTCAGGACCGCAAAGCGCCGATGGTCGTCTCTTCACCTGACGCTTGCCCGGGGTTCTCACCTGCGTTCCCCGTCGAGCCTTCCTCGGTTCCGCCACCGGCGCCCACTTCGGCCATCATCTCATCGACCTCGGCGCGTCCCTGGGCTACCCATTGCGCCTCATCGCCCGTCAGGATCTCGAGCAGGCGCATAAACTCTCCCACGTGTTCCCGCTCCTCGTTGGCGATGTCGATCAGGACCTCTTTCGCCAGGGGATCGTCGATCGCTTCGGCGTGAGCCATGTAGAGATGGATTGCCTCGTGCTCGGCAGCGATGTCCAATCGAATCGCCCGGATCAGTTCCTGCTTGGTCAACTTTCGCTCGGGCGCCTTGCCGCTAAACGGGTTTGCGAATTCTGGCATTTAAATTCCTCCTTTAAAATGAATGCTCAACTACTTGATCCGGATCTCTTGCTTGCTCTCCCAGAGACCGTGGATGTTGCAATAGGACAGGGCGTGCAGCGTACCGGGTTTTTCGATTTTCAGGTAAGCGTTCACCGCGTGGTGGGTATAGACCGGCCCTTCGTTCGCCCCCTGGACCGATTCGCCGTGGGCGTTGAATATGAACTTTCCCAAACTCGCCCCTTCGTCCCAGCGCCGATGCCCCGGCGCCCAGGTTCAACGCCGTCTGCGCCGTCTGATGTACTTCCCGAGGTTGCTCCTCTGGCGGGTGTCTATCTTCTTCTGCCAACCGCTCTTCCCCCATACTCACCTCCCCTCGCGCCACTCGGCGACAGTTTCCGCCTCGACCGCCCCGGGAATCGAATCACCGATTCAGATTTCGACGAAGCATCCCCGGTCGCCGCAGTTGGGGCACGCACTGGCACTTGGACATTCTCATCCATTTCTATCTCCTCCAACCTCGAACCTTCAACTATAGTTCCACAAACAACCGCAGGTAATCGGCCAAGTGACGGGGCGTCAAAAAGTTACGTCGCACGTGTTCTCGCGCCCGCTCCCCCATCTGTCTTGCCTCGCCGGGATGGGTCAGGAGATAATGGATCTTGTCCGCGCACGCCTCGACCGAATCGACCAGGAAACCGGTCTCACCGTCGATGATCTGGAGCGGGATGCCGCCCACATCGCCGCCGACCACGGGCTTCCTCTTCCACAGCGCTTCGGTCACCACCAGCCCGAAGCCCTCGCGGGTCGATTTCTGGATCACGACATCGCTGGCGGTCTGGAAAGCGGCGACCTCGCGCGCGCCCACGCCGTGGAAATTGTGCAGGATGTGGATGTCGAAATCCTCCCCCGCGTGGCGGCTGGTTTTATCCAGGTAGTACCATCCCTCTGGGTCGTCGGACGCCATAGAGCCCACCAGGGCCAACTGGACGTCGGGCACCTGCTCCCGGACGATGCGGTAGGCGTCGATGACGCCCAGCGGGTCTTTCCACGGGTCGAAGCGGCTGACCTGTGTCACCAGGGGGCGATCCATATCTGGGCCGAAGCCGGACACGATCTCCCGCGCCTCGTCCATCCCCATCGGCGCGTTCTTGGGCGAGAGCGGGTCGATGGTCGGCGGGATGATGGCCTGGTGCTCGAAGGACACCCCTGGCCCCACGTACTTGTCCATCGTGAAGATGCCCGCCTCGTAGGCGCTCACGTAAGGGGCGAAGAAGTCCCAGTAGGCGGGATTGGGTTCCGACGTATCGATGTGGCAGCGCCAGATCCAATGGGCGTTCTCATCCCTCTCGTGATAATGGCGCAGGCCGGTCGGCTGGGGATCGTGGACGATGACGAAAGTCGGCCGTCCATCGTCCTCCTCCACTTCGAAACGCTCGGCGTTCATCCGGTTGTACTCGCGCCAGATCTCCTTCATCTCGGCGGTGAACGGGACGTCCATCCCCTGCAGGCCGTTGTGACAGGCTTTGGTCACGTCGAAGAACTCGTCCGCGCCCTCGATCACCTGCCAGCGGGCGTCCAGGCCCACGTCGCGCATCAATGGGACGAGGGATTGGAGGAGCTCCGCCACACCCCCACCAAAGGCGGTGGCATTGACGTGCACCACCCGCGCGCCCTGGAGGGGTTCGGCCAACCTCTCGATCTCGGCGATGGTCTCGTCCCCGACAATTTCCCGGTAATCGGCCAGTCGTTTTTTTTCTAACTCGACATTTTGTAACACGATACCTCCCAACTTAGCATTCGCGACTGCCACACAGCCCAAACCCCCCATTCTCCGGCACAGCAAAGGGCTGGTCTGAGTAGTTTGACAATGGCACATTACAGCGCACAGCGGTTAAAACCGTGTGCTACAACTGCAAAACCTGCCTTCGCAGGTTAGTTTGTAGTCGGCGTAGGCCGACTTTGCAGTTGTGGCCCGCGAATTTATTCGCCGGGGACAAATGTGCCATTGTCAAGGTAGCTGCTTGCCACGAATTTCACGAATTAGCACCAATTTTGGGCCCTAGCTCGTGAAAGTTCATGCAATTCATGGTTCCTATCCTTTCACCGAACCGGCCAGGATACCGCGGACGAAGTACTGCTGCATCGAGAAGAACACGATCATCGGCAACAACATCGAGATAAAGGCCGCCGCTGGCAACAGGTGCCAATCGGCCCCCAGGGAATCGACCAGGTTCGCTACTCGGACGGTCATCGGGGCCACGCTGGGCGTACCGCCCAGGTAGATCAGGGCCACCAGCAGATCATTCCACACCCACAGGAATTGGAAGATCGCCAGCGATGCCAGGGAGGGCACCGAGAGCGGCAGCGCAAGTCGGATAAAGGCCTTGAACGGCGAAGCGCCGTCCAGGTAAGCCGATTCAAACAGATCCTTGGGCAGCGAACCGAAGAAGTTACGCAACAAGTAGACGGCGAAGGGCAGGCCGTAACCGGTATGGGCTGCCCATATGGCGATGAAGGTCCCATTGATGCCCAAGCGAGTAAACACCGAATAGATCGGTACGAACGTCATTTGCAGGGGCACGACCAGCAAACCGACCACGATCGAAAAGAGCGCCTGCCGCCCTCGAAACTGCATCCAGGCGAAGGCGTAGGCCGCGAAGGCCGCCACCAGGATGGGCAGGATCGTCGCCGGGATAGAGATCAACAGGCTGTTTCGGAAAGAGCGCGCCAATCCCTCCGCCTCGAGCACTTCCACGTAATTCTCCAGCGTCCACTGGGTGAAGTCAAAGGGCGTCTGGAACACCGTCCACCAACCGGTCGATTTGATCGCCTGGGGCGAGCGTAAGGAATTAATGAGCACGCCCACCGAGGGCGTCATCCACACTGTCGCGATGGTGATGACGACGATGTGAATTGGGAACTTCGCGAGTAACCTTTTCATCTTGTCTGTCATCGCCGGGCCTCCTGTTCCTGGAATCGTCGAATGTTGACCAACATCATTGGCACAATGGCGACCAGCAAAACGACAGCGATAGCGCTGGCCCGCCCGTTCTGTCGGTTGGTGTATAGCTCTTTGTACATCTGGTTAGCGATCACGTTGGTATCGTAACGACCGGCGGTCATCACGTAAACCAGATCGAAGACCTTGAGCACATTGATCACCATCGTCGTCGTCACCACGGCGATGGTCGAATTGATCATCGGGATCGTCACCCGCCAGAAAATCTGCCACTCGTTGGCGCCGTCAATCCGCGCCGACTCTATAATCTGATCGGGCACACCCTTGACGGCGGCCGAAAGAATGGTCATCGCAAATCCCGTCCACATCCAGATACCGGTGACGATCAGGGCGTAGGTGGCGATTTCGGAATCGACTAACCATCCAATTGGCTTCATCTCGGGGAAGAAACGGGTCAGGATCGCGTTGAGCAATCCCACACCGGGGCGATAATCGTAGACGAACTTCCAGATTACGCCGGCCCCCACGAAGGAAATCGCCTGGGGCAAAAAGATCACCGCCTTGGCCAGCGGCTCGTACCGCACGCGGTCCAACAAAACAGCGATGACTAATCCACCGAACACGGTAAACGCGGTGAACAGGAACAACCAGATGGCGTTGTTCTTGAAGGCGACCAGCATCTCGTCGGTGGTAAAAGCGTAGACGTAGTTTTTGATTCCGACGAACGTATCCGACTGAGGGCCAAAGAAACTCAGGCGGAACGTATCAAGGGCTGGATAGAGCAGAAAGAAGCCTAATAACAATAAAGCCGGGCCTATGTAAAGCCACGGCAGAAAACCGAGCTTTTTCATCATGATAGAGCCCCCTCCCTGAAGAAACGCTTTCAGGGGGGCAACTGGTCATCGCCTGACCCGACAACGCCGGTTGCCCACCTGGATTTATCTAAATCTACTCGTAAGCTTCCGCGGCCACAGCTTCGATATCCTGCAAAATCGTATCCAGATCATCGGGATTCTCGACGTAATTCAACACCCCTTGCCAGAAGGCGTCGTTCACGGACTGGGGCATCAGGTCCGAGGCGTCAAAGCGCACGACCTCGGCATCGACCAGGATCTCGGCCGCTTGTGCGATGAGCGGATCCGGGTAGATGTCAGGCGACACGTTCTTGTTGGGCGATAGGAACCCGCCGCGCTCGGCCCAGATTGTTTGGGCCTCGGCCGAAGCCAACCATTCCATCAGAGAACGAGCCGCCGGGGTATCGGTGAACATGCCAAACAGATCGCCGGCCGTCAGCGCTGGCGTGCCATAGCGCTCGTCGATGGACGGGAAACCGAAGTAATTGTAATCGTCGACCGCCTCCAGTTCGGGGAACTGGTCGGTGATGAAACCCTGGATGAAAGAAGCCTGCCGGTGCATGTAGCAGCCGGGAGGATCCTGGAACATCGGGTAGGGCGACTCGCCGAAGTTGGTCGCCAACACGCCGGTGGTTCCCCCGTTGACGTAATCCTCATTGGCGACGATGGCGCCCCACGTCTCCCAGGCGTTCTTGACGGCGGGGTCGGTCCAGGGAATCTCGTGTGTGCGCCATTGATCGTACACCTCGGGGCCGGCGGTGCGCAACATGATATCCTCGATCCAATCGGTGCCCGGCCAACCGCTGGCCGAACCGCTCTCCAGGCCGATGCACCACGGGGACGTCCCGTCTTCCACGATCTGGTCCGAAAGGGCGATCATCTCGTCCCACGAACCGGGCGTCTCATAACCGGCCTCCTCGAACGCTGGCGGGCTATACCAGACCAGGCTCTTGACCGCTACCTTGGTGAAAAGTCCATACAACCCACCCTCGTAGGTGGCCAGGTCGAGCCACGATTGATCGTAGGCCTGAGAAAGCTGGCCCATATCCATAAACGCGCTCAGATCGACCAGGTATCCATCCTGGGCGTACTGTTGTAGCACACCGGGGCCGGGCAGGCCAGCGATATCGGGCGGATTGCCGCCCTCCACGCGGGTAGTCAGGACAGCGTTCAGGTCTCGTGTCCCCTCATACTCGACAGTCGCGCCGGTGCGTTCTTCCCACGGGGCGATCATCGCCATAAAACTCTCCTGCTCGTCTCCGCCCCACACGGCGATCACGCTCACCGTCTCGCCTTCCAGCGGTCTCTCCTCCACCGGTTCGTCTGTCGGCTCCTCCATAGGTTCTTCAGTAGGTGTGGGCGTCGCAGCATCGCAAGAGACCAGCAACATACTCGCTACCACCAACACTACAATTGAAATCCAACTGATTCGCTTAAACATCCTATTCTCCCTCCTGATTTTCTAATTTTCGATCAAATAACATGCTGCTGAAACCAAGTTCCCATATCTCACCTCCTCACACCGCGCATACCGCGTATCACGTCATCCTCTTCTATCCTAGCATAAACAATACGCGCCAAATGTTGGCTTCGGTTAAACTATCGTTTAATTGCGTTAAGAAGTGTTGGATTTGGGTTGGATGCTATCGTGTGACCACAGGGAAAGATGGCAGTTTTGTACGGGGACTTCAGGAATCTCTCCCCACACCCGGCGATCAACAGTCGCCCGCGTGGCGTTTCCAACGTCCGTAGACGGGCATGGGCCTGCTGCTCCGGCGTGAAGAACGCCTTGTCACTCAGGTCCAGATCTACCATCGCCATCTCCATCTCAATCATTGTCCTCCTCCACCGCTCCCATCACGACGCGTACGTCGTGGGTCTGTCCATCGTCTTCCAGCGAGATGCCCTGCGCGCCTGAATCGGGCAAAGCCTGTCCGTCCACCGTCACCTCCACCACGCCGCGGTCAGCGCCGGCCCGGTTGTCCACCTTGATCTGGTAAACGGTCGCGCCATACCGGTAGGCCACGGCATAATCCGACCAGTCCCGGGGGATGCAAGGGTCGACGTGCAATACGTCGCCGGCCCGGCGCACCCCCAGGATCGCCTCGATCCCCAACCGGTACATCCAGCCCGAGGAACCGGTGTACCAGGTCCACCCGCCGCGCCCGACGTGTGCCTCGTCGCTGTACACGTCGGCGGCGACGACGTAGGGCTCGACGGCGTAGCGGACGGCGCCCTCCGGCGTATCGGCGTGGTAGATGGGGTTGAGCAGGCGGAAGAGCGCCTCCGCCCGGTCTCCATCCCCCAGCTCGGCGAACGCCCACACCGCCCACAACGCCGCGTGGGTGTACTGCCCGCCGTTCTCGCGGATGCCCGGCGGATATCCCTTGATGTAGCCGGGGTCGTGGGGCGTTTCGTCGAAAGGCGGGGTGAAAAGCAGGATCAAGCGCTCGTCCGACCGGATGAGATGTTCGTCCACGGCCGCCATAGCCTGCTTCACCCGCGCCTCCTCGGCAATCCCTGAAAGGACGGCCCAGGATTGGGCCAGGGAATCGATCCGGCACTCCTCGTTCTGTTCGGAACCCAACGGGGCGCCGTCATCGTAATAGGCCCGCCGGTACCACTCGCCGTCCCAAGCGTGATCGGCTAGCGCCTCCCGCAGTTCGCGCGCCCACTGCCGGTATCGGCGCGCCCGCTTTTCGCCCATCCAGTCGCCCTCGCATAAGTCGACGAAGCGCGTCAGTGCAACGTGCAAGAACCAGCCCAGCCACACGCTCTCCCCCCGCCCCT
>DAOTUC010000259.1:0-5873 GCA_034437315.1 Anaerolineae bacterium | reverse complement strand
TGGTGCAGGCGCTGGCGGCGCTTTACGAGGGCTGACGAGATTACGCGCAAGATCGACTGGTGCATTCACAACAAGTGGCTGCGATTGGAATACAATCGCGACGGGATTCCATTGCTCTAGCGTTGGGAGAGCGGGCAATTCCGCATTCTAAGGCAACTTAAATTGAAGATATTTAGGTTAACCCTCAGTCGGGATTCTGTTTAAGAGTTGCTTGCACTTTAGCAATAACCACTCTTTCAATCCCTCAGTCGGGATTCTGAGTCGAAAGCCTTGACAGTACATCCGTCTTATGCTACAATACCATAGAAGAAAAAAGTTAGTGGTATTGATAAAGAGCAACAAAGGAAAAATGGATGTATCCGTGACAAAACTCAAAGATTTGCGCCAAGAATCGGCAGTGACTGTCAATATTGTACCACAGAAAATACCATATGTACAGAATCTTATTCTTGTAGCTCGGAGTCAAAAGCGCACGAATCAACACAAGCCGGCCAAAGTACTCTCTGACCTTCAACAACAAATAGAACAAGTGCTAATTGAACATGGTCAAGAGCTTGACCTGGCGTGGCGTGATTGGCAAATTTTGGAAACAGGCATATTGAGAACGCTTGAGCAAGAGCGATTGGATGCGCAAGAGCACGACTCATTGTTTTCATTATTGGGGGAGATTAGACAGAGAATGACCGAGATACAACAAGAAATCGACACAGGACCCAACTGGTTTTTAGATGATAGTGAGTATGACTAAACAAAGGGCGTAGCAAATAATTGGTGTAGGCACCCCCACAATTGTGGGGGTGGGGTTGTGGTATAATAGGATTTGTTTGAGAATAGATTGAGAGGAGATTTCACTTGTCCAATTTAGATCCACGTCATTTAGCTTTGCTCATCGGTAAAGACGAACCATCGGTTTTCAGGGATTACATTGACATTGTGGCGAATGATGGCCTTTTGCCTTACAAGCATATCATTCAATATGGCAAGAAGGCGGGCGAGAGCCTCTACGTCCATGTGCTCAATGGAATATTTGTATTAGAACAATTGCGCCCGGCTTTAGACTTGAGTGATGTGGAAACCCGGGTGTTATTCACCGCCTTCACGATCCACGACCTGAACAAGACGATGAATGATGGTCGCAGTTATGGTCAGTTAGCCATTGGTGAAAACGTTGTAGCCGAAATCAAGAAGCTAAAGTTAGATCGCTTCTTCCCGGAGTACGAAATGTACATTGAGGACATCACCACGCTAATTCGTGCTCATTCCGCCCATCATCATCACGACGGGGCGTCGCTGATCCGTAATCACAATCCGTATGGCCTGAGCCGTGAACGAGTGGAGGCGCTAAAGCACTTAGTACGCGCTGCTGACGCTGTTGATCTCTCCCATACCCTGAACGAGCGGTCGCACAAGGACGATTTTCTCTTTCACCTCAATACCTTCAGTGACGTGCAGTACGAATTCTGCCGCCACGTCGTGACCGAGGATCGAGGTTTGCTCTCCAATGTCATTCACGAAGGCATCGTCGCTCACCTGCGCGACGATCTGGATCTCATTCCCTTGCTTTTTTATCCTGAAGGTGTGGCGTACCTATCGCCGAGAGGACAGGATTTACAACTGACTGCGTATGACTTAACCCAGATGGGCAAGCGCATTGCTGCTGCGGTTTCGACGATGACGAGTGACAAACTACCCGATTTCGTGGAATCGAAGCCGGGAGGGATCAAAATTATGCCCAAATGCCTGGATCTGGGGCTGCCCTTTGCCGACATCTGGCGTGTGGCCTTCAGCCGGGTACAAGCCCGGAACCTGGATGCGGCAAGCATTGAGGAGAAAGCGCGAGGACGAGCTGAACGATATTTCGAGAAGTATGCAAAGGCCTACCCTGAGGCAGCTGAAGCGGTTCGGGCGATGTTGGCGTCGGACAAGCCGCTCACGGCGATGGATGATAGCACGCTGCGTCTGGGTGAATTGACGCGGGCGTACTATATCTTTGTCAAAGAATACTTCTCCGACGTAGCAGACGATCCATGGCATTACGTTTACCAGTTGCTGGAAATTCCCGAGCCCCGTTGGCCAATCTATGAATACTTTAGCGCCCTGTGGGACAGGGCTTACGTCATAGCTCGCGATATTGGGCTTTCTGAAGAGGCGTTGTATCGTCGTTTCGAGGCTGATGGGACACGCCTGTTATCCCAGAAGGGAGGCGAGGATCCAAAGGCAGATCTGTTCACCGAATATGTCCGGCGTTACGTGGTCTTCAGCTTCCAGGATGAGGATCGGCCCACCTTCGCCGAGCACCTGGCGCATTATGTGGAAGGTCAACACAAGCAATGCGTCGCTTGCAGCTCAATTATGCCCACGGACAAGTGGATGGCGGGCGACGTGCGGGATGATATTACCGTTCAGGCTTTCTCTAACCGATTACGGGGAGGTCCCGGCGATCCCAAGAAATACATCTGTGCTTTGTGCCGGATCCAGTTCCTATTGGAGAAGCTCAACTATCCGCCGGTGAGAGGAGAGAAAATTATCTACCTTCACCTTTTGCCCTATGCTTTCCTGACTGCGCCGTTTATCCAGGGTTTGCGAACGGGCATCAATCGGCTGACGCGGGAGAACCTGGTAGAGCGAGCACTCTTCCTGCGTACAGCGGATGCGATGCATGTACTTGGAGGCGACAAACCGTTACATCTAGATTTCACCGGGCTGACACGAGACGGTAGACCGCAACACTATGGCCTGTACTTGCCACGCTATTCGGCGACCGTGGGTAACCGGCTCATTTTTCCACTCAATCCGGCCGGTCAGAATGATACTGAGCGCTTTCTCTTCGCCCTATGGAACGGAATGCTCTTACAAAAGCATTTTGGTTGTAAGGTATTGCTGACCGACTCACCGGTGGCGCCCCTGGACAAAGAGGATTTTCACGATTTATACGTCGCCAATGCGCCGCTGGCTTGCCGCGGACTGATTAGGGAGAATGATTATGCCGCATATCAGGATGGAACCGATCAACCTGGGACGTTGGCGCTACTGTGGGAGCAGGTGCGCCATCTGTTCGAGTTAAGTCGCCTGATTCGTTCGGCCGACACCCGGCGCAATGAACAGGTAGCCCTGGTCCAGGCGATGGGCGGCGCACCGATGGCTTTATTTTATACCGCCGAGAAATTGATGGAGGCGCGGGCCTCTGATAGAGAATGGCCTTTGATTCGACTTTCACAACGTGCATTTCCCCATGTGAACGCATTAGTTCAAAGCATAGGAGGTAAAAAGATGAGTAAATTAAGTGAAACATTACAAAGATTGGCCAAGATTGCCTGGGAGGGTGGATTGCGAGGACGTTCATTGAAGAAAAACTCGTTGATGGCTCCGCTAGACGAAATTTTCAAGAAGCTAGGACATCATAGCGAGGCAGCCGACATTGAGACGCTGCGAGCGGCGATTGTTGAAGACATCTTCGAACACCTGGAGCGCATCGCCGATCCCCAGTATCGACCGGGGCAGAAGAAATGGAAAGCGACTCAAAACTTCGTGAATGGATTCTTCGACGATATCTACGCCGGCATCTACAGCGGCAAGTTGCAGAAACTCTTAGCCGACGAAAAATTACTCCGCTCGGCCTATATGTTCTACATCCGTGAGCAGATCCCTGGTAAGAAGAGTGAAAGTTAGGCGTAAGAATTATTTGATCGCTTTTGATCGCTACATCAGGAAAACCTTTTAAAGGAGGTAATGAGATGTCTGTATTTGATAAATATGCCAAAAAAATGTTGCAAGAGTATACGAATAATCCCCAGGGACGTTACGTGAGCGTATTGTTGATCCGCCGGATCGAATCGGAGGCGATATTCCGCACTGAGGGCAGCGGCGAGACTCAGAACAAGGAGTTCGTGCACGCGGGATTGGAGGACCGGTCGCTGGTGCGCCGTGTGGTAATTAGCAAGCGGAAGCAGACGGCGACGGAAAGGCGCACCGGGCGCGAGCTTTTGCGGCGACACGATCTTCTTTATGAGGGGGAAAACAGTGAAGATATCTGTGCACTCAACACCAACAATCCATGCGGTCGGTGTATCGACTGTATGATCTACGGCTACGCCGCTGGCGGCGGTGGGGCGCAGAAATCCCGCGTCATCACCGACGACGCCTTCAGCCTACATCCGGCCCCCATAGTAACCGATGTGCGCACATTCAACGCGCCGTTTGAAGATGGCACGCCCTGGGATCGAGAGAAAGAGCAACGGATGACAGGTCTAGGCGGCGACGAGTACGTTAAACCAGAGACGGTGTTTTTAGAGATTGAGACCTTTAAGGATATGACGCCGGGCGAGGTTCGCTATACATTGGGCAATGTGTTGCGCACCACTCGTTATGGCGCGATTTCTTCACGCATTGGCAAGGTGAAAAACGTGCTGGTAGGGGTCGCCTTCAGTGATTGCGAGCTGTTCAGCAATCTGGAATTAACTCAGGCGGTCTACGATCGACTCAAAGGAGATAGCGATGAGTTGGAATTCCCGTTGGACGTCGATGGGGTAGTTGACGCAGCGAGAGAGACGGCGCGAGCATTAAGTCAGCGGGTCGTCGGTCGCGTGACGTGGCTATCGGATGAGGAAGTGGACAACTTGGTGAATGAACTCATCAATCTCTATCGTGACGAGGAACAGTTGGTGCAAATCCTGAAAGGGATTGCGTATTAGTCACCGGCCCGTTTGCTGGGCCCATGCTATCTCTACCAATCGACCGAGCACTTGAGTCATACACGGAGGTGACGATGTACATTTATCGCTGCCAGTTGACATTAATGGAGAAAACCTTCTTCAGCAGCCGGGAAATCAGCAACTGCTACTACACGGAACCCCTCGTCGGTAACTACGCCATGGCCTACGCGATGGGATTTTGCCAATCGCCTTACTTTAACGACGGGACCATTCACTATCGCCAGCACCTGGGGGCGCTTAACGAGCGGGGCGTCTACGTGACGCCGGCCACGATCCAGGGCCAGCCCCGTTTCTTCGTTGAGCAGTTCAACGCTCAGCCAGAGACCTACTGGTTTGCGATGGGAAGAGGTGTATTGGTCACTCGGCCCGACGGGTGCCAGATGGAGCAAGATAGCGGCACGTGGTACGCCCGCGATACCTCGGACAATCGGATGATGGCCCGCCCGGCGAACCGCCCCCAGTTTGGGCGCATCCGGTACCTGGCTGTAGGCAACAAAGCAGTCTGTCACGTGTTCAGCCAATCGCCCATCGAAATCCCCAGCTATATCCGTCTGGGCAAATTTATGAGTAAGGCTCGAGTTGTAAGCCAAGCACTGGCCTATCAAGAGGTAAAAGAGGAGCATGTCTCGGTACCTTTGTTGCTCAACCCAGCCGATTTTTCTCCCGAAATTGAGATGGAACTGTATGATCTGGTGACAGTACCGCCGGCGCCCTTGGTTAGAAATGCGCTTTTGAGTGGCGCTTTCTACCGGTTGGCGGACGGCGTGCTGCTGCCGGTGGGAATGCGCTTTGGCGTGGAGGGTTTGGGGTGATAAAATAGACGGGAGGAAGGTAACATGGAGATTCGATTGCGAATGCTGACGCCACTGTGGACCGGCGGTGTCGCTGGTGAGATGGATCGCGTCCACGAGACGGGCATCATCGGCAGCTTGCGTTGGTGGTATGAGGCCATTGTGCGGGGGTTGGGCGATCGGGCATGTGACCCGACGGATACGACTTGCGAGTACAAGCCAGACAAGTCAAACAATGGCCTGTGTGACGCCTGCCA
Organism: Anaerolineae bacterium; assembly: GCA_034437315.1. Taxonomy (GTDB): domain Bacteria; phylum Chloroflexota; class Anaerolineae; order B4-G1; family B4-G1; genus DSAR01. Next base: position 113 of record DAOTUC010000259.1, on the reverse strand, counting down.
GGTGTTTGGGGCGACGGGGTGGCAACGGCGGTTCCGGCTGACCATCGAAGATCGCACTGAGTCCCTCTGGACGCCGCCGCCCAACGCGCTCAACGTGCGCCCTCCGGGGCGTC
>DAOTUC010000258.1:0-3561 GCA_034437315.1 Anaerolineae bacterium | reverse complement strand
GGGTGGACTTTTTACACCGCGTGGAGGATGATGAGGGGGCGCAATATCTGTTCCACATAGAGTTTCAGACGTACCACGAGGCGGACTTGCCCCGCCGCCTGTTTGTGTATTCAGCGATGTTGACGGAACAGTTCGATTTGCCGGTCGTCACGGTGGCGCTCTATCTGTCCCGGCGGCAGTCTCCCACGCCGGAATGGTATCGAGTGCAGGTAGGCGACCTCGTGACCAATCAATTCACGTATTTGACGCTGCCGTTGTGGGAGTATGAGGCGGATATCTGGGCCGGACGATGGCCCGAATTAGCGCCGTTATTGATCACGATGGCGGGGGAACCGACGGCGGACGTATTGGCGTTGGAGCGGACGTTGATCTTGCAGGAACCGGATGCCCGGAAACGGGCCGATTTGTTGGCCTGTGCGGTGAGTATAGGGGCGCGCTATTTCGAGAGAGATTTCTTGTGGCGGTTCTTCCGCGAGGAGGTGGAAATGATGAGAGAAGCGACGTTTATTGATGATTGGATCGAAGAAGGTGTGCAGCGCGGCGTCGAACGGGGAATGGAAAAGGGCTTGGAAAAGGGCTTACGACAGGGCTTGCAACAGGGCCTACAACATGGCTTGCAACAGGGCGCCCGATTGGCCAGGCTTGAGACGTTGGTGCAGATTTTGACGCATCGCTTTGGGTCGCTACCGTCGAGGGTGCGCGCCCGATTGAGTGATTTGGACGCCGTGCAATTGGAGCGTTTGATTGACGCAGCGCTGGACACTGATAGCCTGTCGGATTTCGAGGAGACCTTGATCCGGTTGATTGTGGAAAGTCAAAGCAAGTGACACGCCTCATTTCCCTACAAAGGTCATAATTGGAGCTTAACATTGCAAGTCGCTGTGATCATACCGACGTACAATGAGAAAGAGAATATTGAGACCTTAATCGCCCAGTTGCTTGATCTGCCGTTGGACGTTCACGTCATCGTGGTGGACGATAATTCGCCCGATGGGACCGGCGAGATTGTGGATCGCGTGGCGGCGGAGAGCGGCGCTCGGGTGAGCGTGATTCACCGGCCTGGCAAGCTGGGGCTGGGGACGGCGTACATCGCCGGTTTCGAGAAGGCCCTGGCGGACGAGCGGGACGCGATCTGCACGATGGACGCCGATTTCTCCCACAACCCGCGCTACATTCCGGATATGGTCGCCAAGATCGAGCAGGGCTACGATTTGGTGATCGGTTCGCGCTACGTGCCCGGCGGCGGAACCAGCGGATGCACGCTTGACCGGAAGATCCTGAGTTGGGGAGCTAACGCTTTCGCCCGCGTGATGCTGGGGTTGACGGCGCACGATACGACCGCTGGCTTTCGGTGTTATCGCGCCGACGTGTTGGCGGAGGTGGGGCTGGACGAGATCAAGGCCAGTGGGTATTCGTTTCTGATCGAGATGCTCTACCGGGTGCAGCGGCGCCGTTGGCGGGTGGGTGAGACGCCCATTATCTTCGCCAACCGGCGATTGGGCGCTTCTAAAATTTCCAAAGGCGAGGTGCTCAAGGCGATGGGGACTGTGTTCCGTTTGGCGGCGGGCCGTCTGACGGGGAAGCCGGTCTGATGGAGCACGTGCGGTGCAATCTGTGTGGGGCGGACGATCATTTCGTGCGCTATCCCTCGACCGTCAAGGCCGGGGAATCGGGCGATTGGCGCGCCCTACAGTGCACGAACAGTGGTTATGGGCGGCATCATACCATCGTGCAGTGCCGGCGATGCGGCCTGGTCTACACCGATCCGCGGCCCAATGGTCAGGATATCGTCGAAACCTACCAGACGGTCGAGGACCCGCTGTACGTGGAGGAGCGGGAGGGGCGGGTGTTGACCTTTGAGCGCCACCTGAAACCGCTGGAGCGCTTGACCGGGCCGCCTGACGGTCGTTCGTTGTTGGACGTGGGATGTCACATCGGCGTGTTCGTCGAGATCGCGGCGAGCCACGGGTGGGACGCCTGGGGCGTGGAACCCTCCAGTTGGGCGGTGGCGCGGGCGAAAAACCGGGGGCTCCAGGTGGTGGAGGGGACGCTGGACACAGCCGCTCTCCCGGAGGCGGCTTTTGACGTGGTGACGTTGTGGGACGTGATCGAGCACGTGACCGATCCGCTGCACACGTTGCAGCAGACACATCGGTTGCTCAAACCCGGCGGCCTGCTCGTGGTGCACACGATCGACATCGACAGCCTCTTCGCCCGGTTGATGGGCTCTCACTGGCCCTGGTTGATGGAGATGCACATCTATTACTTCTCGCGGCGGACGTTGCGCTTGATGCTCGAAACGTGCGGTTTCCGGGTGCTCAGCGACAGGCCTCAGGGGCGCTACCTGCGCTTGGGTTATTTGATGAACCGGGTAGGCGCGCTGATGCCCTGGATGGGCCGGCCGGCCGAATGGCTGACGACGAAACTGGGTCTGCGGGGGATCGCTGTATCGGTCAACCTGGGGGATTTGTTCACGGCGTATGCGCGGAAGTAGATTTTATCTACGATCAAAGATCAACATACCGTTTGACCCGTAAATGTCAGTCTTGAAACTTTCAATCAGTTGGTAGCGTTTCTGAAATTCAGGATCGGGTAGCAATCCCAGACGCCCGTAAACCTCCAGGATGACGATGTAGTCTGGATCGATATCTAGCACCAGATCGGCCGGAATGGCGTAATTGGTGACGTAAATATCTGGATTGGTGGGGTAGTAGCGGTGGGATGCCGGGGTGACCAAACCGACTGTATCGACGATGGGCATGCCGGTTCTGTAACCCAACACACCGATGTCGCCAGCGCAGAGAGTGTCGTCGGGGCCAGCCTGGCTCAGTACCACGTCGGCGGCGCGGGCGTAGAGCAGTTCCAGTTGGAACCAGGCCATTTCCGGCGCGGGACGGTCTGGGCCATGGTCGGGATGGAGGCCCCAAGCATTAAGTGAGGAAATCAGCGCGAGGATGGTAAAAATGATCGTTGTAACCGGTTGCAAGCTTACCAGGCCTTGGGACTGTTGACCAGAACGCTTTTTAATGATAACCTTGTTGAGGGAGGATGTGGTCTCCCATACGCCGGTCAATATCAGCAGAAAATAGAAGGGCAGCGGGGGCGATAGGTACCAGCGGAACAAGAGCGGGTTGGCAATAGCAAAGACGGCGAAGTAGGCGAACGGATAGATGACGATGGGCCACATCCGCCGCTCCCGCCGGATAGTTTGCAAGCCGCCGATGGCGCATAGGATGAGGTACAGCACGAAGACGGCGAAGACGACTCTGGATGGCAACAACCGATGCTCGAAAAATGGGGTCGCGTAGTGCTGAAGCAGGCGAATGAAACCGGCTTCGGGGGGCAAGCGGTAGGTGACCGATTTGGCGGCGACGGAATTGGTCAATGGGCTGCCGAAATAGAGGATGCCGAAGATGATCCAGGGAGACAGAATGCCCAGGGTGATCAGACTGTCTTTCAGCAGGGGGATCAATTGTTGCTGTCGGATTTGTTCCCAGCCGCGATCCAGCCACAGCAGGCCCAGTAAAATAGCAGTATCTGGGCGGGCTAACAGCGCCAGCG
>DAOTUC010000257.1:0-3361 GCA_034437315.1 Anaerolineae bacterium | reverse complement strand
GCATAGACAGCGGCGAAACCACCCAGCAGCCCCAATGCCTGTCGCTTCCGAGCATTCAGGCTACCGCTTTTTCGGAGCGCCCTTACAACCACCCATAGCAACGCCGGGGCCAGCGCTAAGAAAAGAGGTCCCATTCGACCATCATAGTAATTGACATCCTGCAAGCCCAGGGTCATCGTCGCTGGAAGGGCCAGAATTTGCAGCGGGCGCCACCCTATACCCGTACCCGCATGACCATACCACGCCGCCCGAAATCCATCCCAGTTCCACCCGCCGAAGAGAAACGGATAGACCGGATTACCCATAAAGGCCCAGTTGCGCAGATACCAGGGTGAGCCAATCAAGCTCGTCAACAAGGCAAAGGTGAAAGCATCTCTCCATCTACGCGATCGCCAGAGCAAGTAAGCTATCCCAACCAAAGGAAGCAGGAAAGCCGTATACTTAAACCCTAATGCCAATCCACTCAGAACACCAGCACCCCACAGCCAGCCTCGTTTCTCATTGGAAGATTCAACAGTCTCTTGCCAAGCCAAAATCGCATACAACGTCCCTAGTTGGTAGAAGGCCAGGGCCAGGTCATTGTAGGCCCAAGCAGCTAGCACGGACACCATCGGCATCGCCGCGAATAACAACAAGCTCCACCCAGCGCGCTCTCGTCCCTGCCAACGCAGACTAAGCCGATAGATCAATGCAGCCAGCAACAATCCATAGGCCAGATGAAGCAACTTGGCCGCCACATCACCCCGGATCAACATCGCCAGGCCGAAGAGCATCTCCATCAGCGAGGGGAAAGATAGGTGCGGGATATTAACGTCCAGCGGCGTAATTCGCCCTTGCGCAATGTACAGCGCCGGGCCAGTCAGGTGGTAGAATAATCCATCCCAACTGATCGGCGGCGCCAATGCTAACAGAAGAGTTAACCCCAAAGTAGCGATCAGGTAACGGCGACCCCATTTACCCACGACCAATCGCGGACGCCAGACGCATAGACGACGTCCCAGAGCCAGCGCGTCGGGGATCAGCAATCCAACGGCGACTAAGGCCAATGCATAGATGAGTGGGCGATGCCACCCGCCTATCAGCCCTAGACCCAGGCTGAGAATTCCCAGTAAGCCCAACCCAAGAGCCGGAGACAGCCAAACCAGATCGGCTGTTGGCAAATCATGTAAAGCGATCCAAATTAACACCCGTCGACCCAATGCAGCACCTAATCCTACAACCAGCAAAGCTGAAAAGATATCCAACACCGCTCGCAACACCGCCTGGGCTAGCGCTGGCGTGAAGGGCTTTTGAAGCACATAGAAAGCGGAGAGGATGGCAAATAACCAAAATATAAGAAGTCCGACCATTATTTGTCGGAAACATCTTCGTTTCACCTATCCACCATCCCTTGATTTGAGTTTATACAAGACAGTTTTCCCCCATATGCCAGAATAATACAACACAGCAATTCCCATTTTGTAATAGAGAGCCGGTTTCCAAAGTCTTTGGAAGTCTTTGGATATAGTTTTGCTAATCAAAACATCCGCGATAAAGGCTGCGGAAATCTTTTATCTCTTCCGCGACCTGTTCGTTTCCAATCTTCAAGGCCAACAGTCACGCCCCTGTTCAACCATGTCAGCTACATACTCCTGTACCAAGATACTCTCTTCCTCAACAGTCTCCCCTTTCTCCAAGAGTAAAATACGACCTGACCAATAACGCACCCGAAAACGATCTGTCTCCAGAATTTGGTCGATTATGTCAGCATACCCCTGGCGTGGATTCGGCGTCGGCACGAAGCGGCAGTCTACCAGATCCACAAGCACATAATCCGCCATCAGTACGTGATCCAGGCGAAAAGGAGACGGGTACTCAAGTGGCACGAAGACACGCCGATTGACGAGCGGAGGCCCCAGTTGATTGATCGTGGTCACACCCGCATCCGGCGGTATGTACGTCAAAGCCTCTCGTAACCGGGCGAACCGACTATCTGGGCGGAACATACCTGCTTGTGCATAAAGGAGTATGGGATTCAAAGGAATCTGGATCGCCAACGTGCCCAACAGCATGAAAGCCAAGCCCAAACGATACAGCCTTCCCCTTCCCCACCAACCTTTCCTGTGATGCGCCCAATGCATACCCTCCACCACTGCCAGGAAAAACCAGGGGATCAACACCGCCGGATACTGGTAACCAACCGAGTGAAAGGCCGGTCGCTTGCCCAGCAAGAGATAAGCGAACGATGGCAGTGCAACCACAAAAGCGGCTGGCCCCAGAAAAGGCAGCAGTCCCAAAGGCAAGAACAAATGAATTAAGAACAACGCCACCGTCTCACCGGACGCCCTCCCGATAGGCTCAATCGTACTGCCCTGAAACGCAGTCTCGCCCAGGAGACCGGTCAGCTGGGACCACAACTGAAAAAAGCGGTAAGACCGCCCCTCATTAAAGTAAGGAATGACCACAACGAAACATAATATGGCCCAGACCATTGCCAGGCTCACCAGACCCCAACCAACACGTCTCCGATCCCGTCTCAACAGATTGACAATCCCCCAAGCGCCGATGGGCGCCACCATCTCCTCCTTGGCAAACAACGCCAGCGCCGACGCTGCCCAGAATAAAACGAGGCGCTTATCCTCCAAAGCCCAATAGGCCAGATAAATCAGGGGAATAGTGAACGCAATGGGATGAAAATCGGTCAGGTTGAGGAAACCCAAGGCCGGATATAGCAAATAGCAGATAGCTACGAGGAAAGCAACCCTCGGATTCCTCATCTTACGGTGAGCAATTGCATACAATGGCAGCGCAGCAATTCCCAGCCCCACGCTCTGCAAGATCAACAAAAGACGCGGGTCAGGCCACAGACGGTAAAGCGGCGCTAATAGAAGCAAAATAGGTCGCACGTGGTTTCCCAGATAACTACCAATCAAAGCTCCATTAGCGGCGCGCCCGATAGACGTCTCAAACCAACGGCCGTGGGCCGTATTCCACGTCACCTGCGCCATAATACCTAAATCGAGTGTGGTGGCATGAAACGTATTGTAGCGCAGCACGCTTAATACACTGAATAGCACGCTATAGATCAACATCGCCAAGGTCAGAAACAGCATCCAACGTATCTTATCCCAACGCATCATCGACAAATCTTCAACGTCACTCATCTCGTCGCATCCTATGCTCCCAAATTCCAATCCATCGAATCACTTCAATGAGCAACAAAACAAACATCGCTGTGCGTAATGCTATGGTTAGATAAAGCCACTGATTCATCCCCCGCGCAAGGAATACTGGCCACTCGGCGATATTGATGAAGGTGAGCGCCACGATATAGAGCGCGGCCCGTTCAAGCGGCAAACTCAACAACAGCAACGGCGTCAAC
>DAOTUC010000256.1:0-3239 GCA_034437315.1 Anaerolineae bacterium | reverse complement strand
TGCAAACGAGGGTATCCCAGCACGCGGTCGAGCTCGTCCAGTAGCTCCGGCGCCGTCACCAGCACGATCTCCTCTTCTGCCAGATATCGATCGATCAACGTGGCGATGGGCGGGCGGTGGGTCAGCAGGTAGCTGACGAGAAGGTTGGTATCGAAGACGGCGCGGATCACGGGGTCCGGGTTCCCTCAAGCGCCTCATCGATCAGCTTGTCAGCCTCCTCATCGGAGAGCGCGGCCCGGTTGCTGACTTCCTCGGCGATGGCGCGCAGTTTGGACAGCCAGGCGGCGCGGTCTCGCTGACGATCCCGCCAGGCCTGGTAGGCCTCGAAATCGGCGTAGGGAATGAGCACGGCCTGGGGCGTGTCGTACGTCTGCACGATGACTGGCTGTTGCTCCATCCTAACCCGATCCAGCACCTCCCGCACCCGACGTCGTAGGTCGGTCGATTGGACAATTGTCGTGGACATCCTTTACCTCCTAAAAGCAGCACAAGATGTGTGGTTATCTTGTGCTATTATACCACAACGCGGGGTGGTTTGCTACCCTGTTCGTAGTAGGCGGAACGGCGCTGAAGCGCCTACTACAAACCTACTCATCCCATCCTCTCCCATAGGCGCGCAGCGGATAGGATTTCCAAAGGTCCCGCAACCACGCCCGCCCACGGTGCTCCAGGTACCACGCGACGCTGCTCTCCTCCCAATCATAAGGTGAGGACACGTGGCGATGCTTGACGGGATTGTAGTGGATGTAATTGAGCGTGGTGTAGTCATGTCGCTCGGAGCGCATGGCTCGATCTGTGAAGCGATACCAGACCTTGCGCCCCGGCGTATCGTCTTCCTGGTTCCAATAGCGTGAAGTCGGCCCATGGACGCGGCGGAACATCTCGCCCAGGATCTTGAAATCAGGAACGTAGGCTAGGAGATGGTAATGGTTGGGTAACACGACCCAGGCGTGGAGTTCGACGCTGCGCTGGATGCTGTGCTCGAAGAGGAGGTCTATGACCTGCTGGCGGCGCGCGGCATTGGTCATATGAGGATGATGTTCATAACAGGTAGCGGTGAGGAGGTAGTATTGGGCGTCCTGGTACGCATGCGGCGGTGAGTGGGGCGGAAACCCACGCGCTTTACGTTCCTCTATGAGTTTGCGGCGTTCTTCTGGCGTTAGTTTGCGATATTCGTACATAGTTTTAACTTGTTTGTAGTAGGCGATTTATCGCCGTCGTATTCACGGCGCTGATGCCTCCTGGTGTTCGTAGTAGGCAATTCATTGCCGTGAGCACGGCGCTGAAGCGCCTACTACGAACGAACCCGCACGCGACCGGTGAGCAGGTCCGCCATCAACCCGCGCTTGACCTGGCGCCGCTTCGCCAGCACCACCTCTTCCGCGCGGATGCGGGCGTCGTGGGCGTCGAGGACGGTGGAGATGCGGTGTTGTTCGGCAATCGGTGGGTAGACTAAAAGAGACTTACGATATTCTCTAGCGTTGATATTGGGTTGTGCTCCTTGACGCAGGGTGCTTTTGACCCATGACCAATAGAATTCTGATTGTGTCCAATAGAAGACGAATTTTGGACTGCAAAGGCTTGGGTCAAGACTGTACTTTATCACATAGCCAGCATGAGCGCATTTGCCATCTGATTCTCGGTAGAGATATGTTTTACCAACTGTGGCACCAGATCTGGCAAACAGCAGATCTCCTTTCTGCAAGTAATAACCTTTGGCCTCTAAACAGTTTATACTCTTTATAGAATCGGGATCTAGTGTACCGTCATCTCTGATGTCCGTAATACGTACATATCTCGGTAGGTTTGGAGAATACTCTCGGGCCGCTGCGCCGCTCCCATAGTCCCCTTTGTTAAACGATAAGTCCTTCAATTGGCGGACCTCCCACTCCCTCGGAATCGACCCCAAGGGCGAGTCCTTGAACTGCTCCGGGTGGGCGACGGGGTCGCGGAGGTTGCCGTCGGCGTCGAGGCCATGGGTGAGCAAGTCGTGGAGCAGCCCTCGCTTGACCTCCCGCAGCTTGGCGATGACGCGCTCTGTCTGCCGGATGGCCTCGTCCGCCGCGTCCAGGATCTCGGCGATGCGGCGTTGTTCGGGGAGGGTTGGAACCAGTACTGCCAAAGCATCCAAATCTCCTTTGTTAATTGCTTTGAATGTCGAACCTTGCACGACCTGGTGAAAGTCCTTTGCCCAATAGTTCAACATATGCCAACCGAATTCTGGTTGTACATCTGTGAATCTAACTGCTGCTAGGCCACGTCCAATCACATAAGTCTGGTCAGCCTTGTTCAAAGCACCCACAGGTGCCCGAACGCTTATCAGCACATCACCCTGCTTACACAACTTTTTGGGATTGAAGCAATAGTTTGTCGGTGTTGGATAGATAGAGCCAAACTCAGCATTACCTTGAAGGAATGGGATACCATCTCCTTCTTTCTCTGAAACAAATGTGGATGAAGGTGACTGGCCCATCTCAAATATTGCCAGTTGCCCAAGAGAAACCTGTTCAAAATCAACCGGCATGTCCCAACTCCTCGACGAACCCCGCCAACCGCGCAGCCGCCGCGTCCCATTCTATTATCACCATAGGTTATCCCCGCCCCAGCAGCAGCGTCAAATCCGTCACTGGAGAACGATAATCCTGCGCGATCATCTCTGAGAGCCAACGATTGGCTTCTTCGAGCGTACACAACCCTCGCTCGACCGACAAAACGAGGCATCCCACCGAGCCCGACTTCCGAACGCCCAACCGGTCAGCTTCACGACGGGCGGCCAAATCATCGGTGAGCAGCACCCAGTCACGATGGTGGGCAATGACCAAACACGCAGCCTCGCCCTGGTGTAACCGCTGGAGCAATTCATCGAAAAGCCGTAACTCGTCCTCCTCGCTCACGCCGATCAAGCGTATCCACCCGTTCTCAGCCAGGGGATGAATCAGCCGGTCAATCCCTTGATAAAAACGATAGCCCTCCTCCAGGCCGCCCCTTATCTCCTGGTAGACCTCGGTCGGTATGTAGATGTGACCATAGAGCCGGCGCAACAAATCAAGCTGCGCAATGGCGGCAAAATTCGATAGAACAGTCGTGTTAACAATGATGCTCATGCTTGATCCTCGAAGTAATCCCGCAATACGTCCACCTCCTCCTGCGCCTCCTCCAGAGACTCGGGTCCCAGGCGGGGCTGGACGCCGTGTTCGACCAGGACATCCTTCATCTGCGCCCAACTCAGCCCGGCCAAC
>DAOTUC010000255.1:0-12310 GCA_034437315.1 Anaerolineae bacterium | reverse complement strand
GAAACTGACGGTTACGTCCGACGGGAGATAGCCGCGGCGCGCACCACGGCGGCGGAAATCTAGGCTGCTCAACCGATTCGTAACGAAATCGTAACCCAAACATCGTGAGTTCTAGGGTAGGATGGACTTGTCAGACGTGCAAGATAGAGCCTATGCTGTGAAATTCTCGTTTTTTGTGCAAAAATTTTGCATACGCCCACCCTTAGGGACGTAGAAGAAGGGGCGCTAATCGGCCCGAGGACGGGCCTCTGAGCGAATTTGTTAATCGTCTCTCTACGCTATTCGCCGCGCCAGTACCCGGACCGCCAGCCCAAAAAACAGCGCGCTAAACCCGGCCAACACCGTCAGGTCGAGCAGCGCCAGCGACGCCGGGCCGCCCCGCATCGCCGCGTCCAACGCCTCGACGGCGTAGGTCAGCGGCAGGGCGCGGGCCACGATCTGCAACCCCAACGGCATCGACGCCACCGGCGTGAAGACCCCGCCCAGGAACATCATCGGGAAGCGGAAAGCGTTGGCCAACGTCTGTGCCTCAAACACCTCCTTGACTGCCGCCGAGATTAGCGCGCCCAGCGCGCCAAACGCCGTCGCCGAAAGGATCATCGCCGCGATGAGCAGGGGCCAGTTGACGCCGCTCACGCCAAAAATGAGCAGGGCGACGAGCAGCACGGCGATCGTCGTCGCCAGCCCAAAGACGACGCCGCCCAGGAGCTTGCCCGCCAGCAGCGCCGGCAAGCGCAGCGGGGCCAGCAGCAGCCGCTCCAGCGCGCCGATGCGCCGCTCGAAGGTGATCACGATCGCCTCCATGCTGCTGGCGCTGAAGAGCAACGTCAAGGCCAGGAGGCCCGGCGTCAGGTTCGCCAGGTCGTTGGACGCGCCGTCGAGCGTGACGCCGTCGCGAATGACAAAGGCCAGCACGAAGGCGAAGGGAAAGAGAATGCCCCAACTGATGTTGGGCGGTTTGAGGTAATAGGCTCGCAGATCCTTGAGCATAATCGCCCACATGCCGCGCAAATCGTCTTTCAACATTTTATCGCCCCTTTCCTTTTTCCACCTGCATAGCATCGACGCTCAAACCGGTGAGTTGTACGAAAGCGTCCTCCAACGTCGGGCGGATGGTGTTGATCGCCAGCACACGCCGGTTGTCCCGTTCGGCCTCGTCCAGCGCCGCGCGCACCGTCGCGGATACGTCCTCGCCGGTCAGACGGTGGGTCTCCGCGCCGTTGGGGCCGCCAGCCAGCGTGATCTCGACGGCGGCGCTGGCCTGCACCTGCGCCTTCAGCCCATCGACCGTGTCCAGCGCGACGATCTTGCCGCCCACCAGCAGCGCGATGCGGTCGCATAACCGCTCCGCCTCTTCCATGTAGTGGGTGGTCAGGAAGACGGTGACCCCCTCCTCGCGTAACCCGGCGATGGTCCGTCGCAGACCGCGCGCGTTGACCACGTCCAGGCCGGTGGTCGGCTCGTCCAGGAACACGACCTCCGGGCGGTGCGCCAGCGCGGCGGCGATGGTCAGCGCGCGTTTCATGCCCCGCGAGAGGCGGGCGAAGGGCGCGTCGCGCTTGTCGGCCAGACGAAAGCGGGCCAGCAGCGCGTCGGCGCGGGGCGCGCGCTCCTTTCTCGGCACGCCGTAAAGCTGCATCGAAAAGCGCAGGTTGTCGAACGCGGTCAACTCGTCGTAGAGGTTGGACATTTCGGGCGCGACGCCGACCCGCTTTTTAATCCGGGATAGGTCGCGCTGCAGGTCGAGACCCAGCACGCGCGCTTGCCCCGACGTGGGCCGAGCCAGGCCGGTCAGCATGCGGATGGTCGTCGTCTTGCCCGCGCCGTTCGGCCCCAGGAAGCCGAACACCTCGCCGCGCTGTACTGTAAAGTCGATCTGGTCGACAGCCAGTACGCCGGCCGGATCGTAACGTTTGGTCAACCCGATGACCTCAATCGCCGGGGTAGATTTAGCCATTATGCGCCCTCCTTTTCTGGCAACGTATCTGGGATCGCCCATTGGCGGTGATACAATTGTTGGTAGGTTGGATTGCGCTCGATCAATGCCTCGTGCGATCCCTGGCCCACGATGCGTCCTTCGTCGAGCACCACGATCCGATCCGCCTGGCGCAAGGTGGAGAAGCGGTGGGCGATGATGAGCGTCGTGCGGTCGCGGCGGATTTCGTCCATCGCTTGCTGGATCTGCGCCTCGGTGTAGGCGTCTACGTTAGCCGTCGCCTCGTCCAGCACCAAGATGCGCGGATCGACCAGCAGGGCGCGGGCAAAGGCGATCAATTGTTTTTGCCCGCCCGATAGCATCGCGCCCAGTTCGCCCGCCTGGCTGTCGTAACCGCGCGGCAGTTGGGCGATAAAGGCGTGCGCCTGGGCTCGCCTGGCGGCCTCCTCGATCTGCGCGTCGCTCGCTTCCGGATCGCCGTAGCGGATGTTCTCGCGGAGCGTGTCGGCAAAGAGGAACACGTCCTGGGGGACGAGCGTCGTCAACCGGCGCAAATCCCCGGCGCTGATCTGTCGCACATCCACGCCGTCGATGCGCACTGCGCCTTGGTCCACGTCGTGCAGGCGGGCCAGCAGCCGGGCGAGCGTGCTCTTGCCCGCGCCGGTCGGCCCGACCAGGGCGATGGTTTCCCCGGCTTGCACGTCGAGGTTGATGTCGTGTAACACCGGCTCGTCGCCGTAGCCGAACGTGACCCCCTCGAAGGTGACGCGGCCCTGGAACCCGCCCGCCGGTTTCTGGGGGTGTTCCGGCTCTGGAACCTGCGCTTCGCGCGTCATGTAGTCGACGATGCGATCCAATGAGGCCGCCGCCGCCTGGAAGGTATTGTAGACCAGGCTGAGTTCGCGCAATGGGCCGAAGAAACGGTGGACGTAACCGAAAAAAGCCAGCAGGACGCCGACGGTGACCAGGCCCTGAGCGGCCAGCGCGCCGCCGTATCCCAGGACCAGGGCCACGCCCAGCATATTGGTGATGGTCATCGTGGGAAAGACGGCGGCGAAGAGCAGCCCGGCCCGCAGGTTGGCCTTCATATTGCGCAGGCTCAGGCTCTCGAACTGTTCCACGGTGAACGACTCGCGGGAGAGGGATTGCACGACCCGCATCCCGGTCACCCCCTGCTCGACGCCGATGTTCACCTCGGCGATGGCCTGTTGCACCTCTCTATAAGTGCGGCGCATCTGTTTACCCAGGTATCCCATACTCACGATCACGACCGGGATCGAGATGAGCGTGACCAGCGTCAGGCGCCCGTTGAGCAGGAGCATCATGATTATGATGCCGACCAGTGAGAGCAGATCGTTGAGCAGGCTCAGCGCGCCGCTGGATGCGGTCTCGGCGAGCGCGTTCACGTCATTGGTCAGGCGGGACGTGATCTGGCCCACCCGCTCCTGCTCGTAAAAGGCTATCGACTGGCGCAGGACGTGCGCGAACAGGTCGCGCCGGATAGCGTAGACGACGCGCTGGCCCACCCAGGTCGACAGGTAATTTTGCCAGTAAATCGCCAGCCAGTACACGCCGTTCAACGCCAGGTAGAGCAACGCGATCATGGTCAGACCGCGCATATCGCCCTGGGCGATGTAGACGTCCACGGCGACTTTGGATAGATAGGGCATGCTCAACGTGGTCGCTGTCACGACGAGCATGGTCAGTAGGGCGAGTAAGAACCGGCCTTTGTAGGCCCACACGTAGGCCCATAGCATCCCGAGCGCCTGCCGGTCCAAATGGTTGAAACGGAAGGTCTCGTCTTGGCCCCCGCTCTGAAGGCGTCTCATAAATCCACCGCGAATGGTCATTGTGCGCCTCCTCTCTCATGCCCCTGGAGGGGTTCATCGTGGCTGAGTTGCGCCGGTTGGGGCGCTTTCAACGTCTCACCCTGAAATTGTAGGTCGACCAACCGGCGGTAGAATCCATCCGCCGCCAGCAATGCCTCGTGCGCTGAGCGCGCTTGATCGCCGCGCGCCCGTTCGATGATGCGCCCGTCGCGCAATACCAGGATCTGGTCGGCCTGTTGCACGGTCCACAGGCGGTGGGCGATGACAAAGGCCGTCCGCCCGGCGCGCACCTCTTGCAACGCCTGCTGTAGGCGCCGCTCGGTGTCGGCGTCCACGCTCGACGTCGGCTCGTCCAGGATCAGGATGCGTGGATCGGTGAGCAGCACCCGCGCCAGGGCGATGCGCTGCTTTTGTCCGCCGGAGAGCCGCACGCCGCGTTCGCCGACCGGCGTCCCGTAACCCATCGGGAGCGAGCGGATAAAGTCATCCATCTGCACGATGCCGGCCGCCCATGCGATCTGTTTCTGCGTGGCGTGTGGGTTGCCGTAGGCGATATTCTCGCCGATCGAGGCGTCGAAGAGAAAGACCGTTTGCAGGGCGATGCCGATCGCGTTGCGCAGGCTTTCTACCGTGATCTGCTGAATGTCGTGCCCGTCGATCGTGATACGCCCTCTTTGTGGATCGTAGAAGCGTGGCAGGAGATGAACCAGCGTGCTCTTGCCAGCGCCGGAGGGGCCGACCAGGGCGGTCATTTCGCCCGGCGCGGCCTCCAGATGGACGTCGCGCAGGGCCGCCGCGTCGCTGTCCAAACCGGCGGTGTAGGCGAAGGTCACGCCTTCAAAGCGCACGCGCCCTTCAATGGGGGGCAGGGGATAGGCGTCGGGGGCGTCCTGCACATCCGCTTGTGTGTCGAGCACCTCGAACACCCGTTCCGCAGCGGCTAACGCCTGCATCACGACGTTGAGCATCATCCCCGTCTGGCGGATGGGGCGCATGAGCATCTGGATGTAGGTGACGAAGCCGATCAACGCGCCCATCGAGATGACCGAGGTCATCACGTTCCACCCGCCAAACCAGAGCGCCAGGCCGGTGGCTACCCCCATGACGACGTTGGGGTAGGGCATCCACAACGCGCTGACGCGCGCTGTCTGGAGGTGAGCCTGGAAAAGGGACTCGCTCTGGCGGTCGATCCGCTTTTGCTCGTGCGATTCGCGACCGAAGAGCTTGACCACCAGGACGCCGGCCATGTTTTCCTGGAGCGCCGAACTCAGGTCGGCCATTTTACGCCGCACCCGGCCCATCGCCGGGCGCACACGCCGGGAATACGCCCACATACCCAACCCAATCAGCGGGAGGACGCACACGTACAGCATGCCCAACCGCCAATCCCAGACGAGCAGGACGACCAGGATGCCGAGGAGGGTCAACACGTTGGTCAACACGATCACCGCCGCCCGCCCGAAGAAGTTGCTCAGCACGTCCACGTCGGCGGTGGCGCGCGACATCAGATCGCCGGTGCGCGCGCGGTCGTAGAACGAGAAGGAGAGGCGGCTGAGGTGTTCGAAGATGGCGTTGCGGATTTCGAAGACGATGCGCTGACCGGTGTAAGCGGTCAGGTAGAGACGGGCGAAATCGACCCCGCCCTGGAGCAGTGAGAGGGCCAGCAGTCCGCCGGCCGCCCACCAGATTGTTTCTATCTGCCCGCTCAGGATCAAATGGTCCACCGACCAGCGGATGATCCACGCCGGGGCCAGATCGACGACGGTCGTCGCCAGCGCCGCCAGGATGACGCCGCCGAGGATGAGCGCGTGAGGTCGCATATAGCGTAACAGCCGGCGCAAAATAGGCCACACCGGACCGCTAGGCCCGGGCTTGCCGCCGCCGCGACCTGGGCCTCGGCCTGCTTTTTTACGGCCCGTTCCGGGCGCGTTTTGTCTTCCGCCGCTGCTCCCCGGCCCGTTTGCGCGGCGCTTCGGCGCGGATGGTGATTTATTTGCTTTGTGCTTCATACGCTCTCCATAAACGCTTTCCATAAACAGCGAGTTTGAAGGTAAAGCCCCGGAGACCGTCTCCGGGGCTTTACCTTTATCATTCAGAGACTATTGGACGACTATTGGACGTCATCACACGGATGTTGCTGGACGGGGCCATGGCATTCCTGGATGCGCTCAGGCGTGCATTGGCAAGGGTGCGCCTGTACGTCTCCGTGGCATTCCTGAATCTGCTCGGGCGTGCAAGCGCCGGTATCTTTTTTCTTTTCTGGATATTCACATCCACCTTTATTGGGATAAGACATGGTTTCACCTCCTTTCATCACCTCTGCTATTTAGTACTTGCTAAATTACTAATGGATTATAATGAGTTTTTTTGCTTTGTCAAGGCTATTTGGCATTGGATTGAGGGGGCGCATCTGGTTGTTTGACTGTTCTCCTGGCGAGATTGAGGTATAATGCCCCTCCCGTAAAGCGCAAGGAGCGTATGTTCTCAAAAAGTAGGGGAGAAATGTTCGTAGTAACCGCTTTAGCCGTCAAAATGACCGCTAAAGCGGTTACTACGAACTATTCCCCGAATTATTGAGAGGATATAAGGAACCTTATTTGACCAAGAAAGAATTCAGAATAGAAGACGAACACCAATACAACCGTTCTGGGCCAGTGCGGTGGATTATTTCCCACGCCGCTCGTTATCCCTTTTTCCCCTTGGCGGTGATTTTGGCCGCTATCGGCAACAACTGGGCTTACAGTTATCGCCAGGTGTTGATCGGAGAGGCGTTTGACCTCATCACATCGCCTGGATGGGCGACGGCGGCCCTGTTGACGTTGGCCCTGGGCGTGCTGGGGCTGGCGGCGGCGCAGGGCCTGACCGGGTTGGCGCGAAATTTTGCCATTGAGTGCCTGGCCCAGCGCGTCGAGCGGGACGCGCGCGATGAGTTGTACGTCAGCCTGTTGGGCAAGAGCCAGACCTTCCACAGCAAGCAGCGCATCGGCGACATTATGGCGCGCGCCACCAACGACATGCGGGCGCTCAACCTGCTGTTTAGCCCCGGCGTGATGTTGATCTTGGACTCACTGATGGCTATCGTCGTGCCGGTGATCATGATCGGCCAACTCGATTGGCGGCTCTTTTTGACGCCGCTCGTTTTCGTCCTACTGTGGGCGCTCACCGTGGCCGATTATAACCGCCGGCTCAAGCCGGTGAGCATCGCCCAACGGGAGCAGTTCGGCGAGATGAACGCCGGATTGGCCGAATCGGTCGCCGGCATCGAGGTCGTCAAGGCCAACGCCCAGGAGGGGCGCGAGTGGAAACGCTTCGCCGAGGACGCCCGCAAGTTTCGGGATTATTTTGTGGAACAGGGAGAGATCCAGGCCCGTTATTGGCCGATGTTGATGTTCATCCTGAGCCGGACCGCCGGGTTCCTGCACGCCCTGTGGCTGTGGCGGGTGGACGTCATTAGCCTGGGGCAGGTGATCGCCTTCATGGGGTTGATGGGCACGCTGCGTTTCCCCACGTTTATCTCGATCTTCTCGTTTAACCTGGTGCAACTGGGCATCGCTGGCGCCGCGCGCATCCTGTCGCTCATCAATACCAAGACGGAACTGGACGAGAACGAGGGAGGCGTCTCCCGACCGATCAAGGGCCAGGTCGTCTTCGAGCGCGTCAGCTTCGGTTATAACGGCAATCGCGTGCTGGACGACGTCAGTTTCACCGCGCGTCCCGGGGCGACCATCGCCATCGTCGGGCAGACCGGTTCCGGCAAGACCACGCTCACCCGGCTGATCAATCGCATCTTCGACGCTGATAGCGGGCGGGTGCTGGTGGATGGGGTGGACGTGCGGGATTGGAATATGGCGTCGCTCCGCTCGCAGATTTCGACCATTGAGCAGGACGTGTTCCTCTTTTCCCGCACGCTGGGGGAGAACATCGCCTTTGGGTGCGACGGCGTCGATCAACAGGCTATCGAAACGGCCGCCCGCGAGGCGCAGGCGCACGACTTTATCACCAGTTTCAGCGATGGATACGAGACTGATGTGGGCGAGCGGGGCGTGACCCTTTCGGGCGGGCAACGGCAGCGCATTGCTATCGCCCGCGCTTTCCTCACCGACCCGCGCATCCTGATTCTGGACGATTCGACCAGCGCGATCGACAGCGCCACTGAGGATCAGATCCAGCGCGCCATGCGCCGTATCTCCCAGGGCCGCCCGGACGCGCCGCGCACCACGTTCATCATCACCCACCGGCTCAGCCAGATCCGCTGGGCCGACCGCATCCTCGTCCTCCGGCGGGGCAAACTGGTGGATCATGGCTCGCACGAGGAATTGATGGCGCGCAGCGCGGATTATCGACGCATTTTTACGAGGTATGAGTAATGGGTTTTATCCTTGATGGCCTCGACACCGAGAGCTATGACCGCACGTATAACGACAAAGAACTGGTAAGACGCATTATCAGCTACTTCCGACCCCACGCGCGGGCGATGGCGCTGGTCGCCGTGATGATCGCGTTGAACGCTATTACCGGAACCGGCGAACCGATTTTGATCTCGTGGGCGATTGATTACGTGTCTACCGACCCGACGGTCGGGACGATGTGGGCGACGGTCGGCGGCGTGCTCCTGCTGAGCGTCATCGCCTGGATTTTCAACTACGTCCGGCAGCTCTATTCCGCCCGCGTCATCGGCGACGTGGTGCTCAATCTGCGGGAGGACGTGTTCGAGACCACCGTCGGTCACGACCTGTCGTTCTACGATGAGCATCCCTCCGGCAAAATTGTCAGCCGCATCACGTCGGACACGCAGGATTTTTCCATGGTGGTCACGCTGGTGCTGGACCTGATGAGCCAGGTGTTGCTCGTCGTCATCCTCGCGGGATGGTTATTCACCATCAATGTCCGGCTGACCCTGTTGTTGATCGGCATGTCGCCGTTTGCGGCGCTCATCGCGCTCAGTTTCCGGCGGGTGGCCCGCAAAGTGACGCAGCAGGCGCGCCGCGTGACGGCCAAGATCAACGCCCAGATCCAGGAATCGATCAGCGGCATCGTCGTCGCCAAGAGTTTCCGGCAGGAGCGCGCCATCTACGAGACCTTCCGTAAGAACAACCGCCAGGCATATCGCATGGGCCTGCAGCGGGGGTTGACGTTCAATACGATTTTCCCGGTCATGAGCACCGCCTCTGGCTTGGGAATCGCGATCCTGGTCTACGCCGGCGGATTGGCGGCGCGCGGGGGGAGCGTCTCGCCCGGCGACTGGTATCTGTTTATGCAGGCGGTCGGCTTTTTCTGGTGGCCCTTGATGAACATCGCCTCCTTCTGGAGCCAGTTCCAGGATGGGCTTTCGGCGGCTGAGCGGGTGTTCGCCCTCATCGACGCCGAACCGCGCGTCGTCCAGACGGCGTCGGAAGCGGTGGAGGATTTTCAGGGACGCATCGAGTTTCGCCGCGTCGCCTTCTCTTACGAGGGTGGGCGGAATGGGCGGGAGAATGCGCGTGAGGTGGTGCTCCCCGATTTCAACCTGGTCATTGAATCCAGCGAGACGGTCGCCCTGGTGGGCCACACCGGCGCGGGCAAGAGCAGCGTCGCTCGCCTGATTACCCGGTTCTACGAGTTCCAGGGGGGACAGATCCTGGTCGATGGGCGGGACGTGCGCCAGCTTGATCTACAGCAATATCGCCGGCAGATCGGCCTGTCGCCCCAGGATCCCTTCCTGTTCTCCGGCAGCGTGAGGGATAACATCGGCTATGGGCGGCGCGAGGCGACGGAGGCGGAGATATACCAGGCGGCCCGGCGCATCAGCAACGGAGATTGGATCGCCGACCTGCCCGACGGCTTCGATACTGACGTGGGCGAGCGGGGCGGGAATCTTTCGATGGGGCAACGTCAATTGGTCGCCCTGGCGCGGGTGTTGCTCAAGGACCCGCCGATCTTCATCCTGGACGAGGCGACCGCCAGCGTAGACCCGTTCACCGAGATGCAGATCCAGGAGGGATTGGAGCTGATTATGCGGGATCGCACCGCCATCGTCATCGCCCACCGGCTCTCGACCGTCAAGCACGCCGATCGCATTCTCGTGATGCGCCAGGGACGCATCATCGAGGAAGGGGATCACGATCGCCTGATAGCCCAGGGCGGGCACTACGCGGAATTGTACAACACCTATTTTCGGCACCAGTTGCTCGATTACAAGCCCTGGGATTCGCCGGAAGATGAGGCGGACGAGGTAGTGGGCGACGTCTGAGGCCGTTCTGCCCGGCGCCCCATTTGCCGCTACGAGAGGCGCTGTTTGCGGCCCCACTTGCGGCCCCACAGAACGACGGACACCCCCAGCGACAACGGCAGGGCCGCGGAGGGACAGAGACCGCCGCCAGACTCTTCGACCGGTTCCTCCGGTTCCGATGGCGCCGGATCGACCACTTCCGGCTCCGGCGTGGATGGGGACGGCGTTTCGTCGTCGATGAGGGCCACGCTGTCGATCCACAGGCTGCCCTGTCCTGGCCCCAGGCTAAAGCCATAGCCGGTCACGCTGGTTGCTTCTATGCTGCTCAGGTCGCTCTCTCCGGCCCATTCCGCCAGCGCAAAGTCGGCCCACGGGATGACGACCTGGGTCCACGCCCCGGTTGTGATCTCCACATCGGTCTCGAAAGGGGAGGGAGAGTCGGCGGGGCCGGAGAAGAGCATCAGCGTGGCCCATTCCGGCGCGTTGTCGGCGCGCAACCAGAAAGTGACGCCTGTGCCGCCGTCCCAGTTGCAGGGTCCATCCTCGAAATAGCGACCACAGTCCCCCCAACCGCCCTCAGCGATGTCGTAGCGAATTTGGAGCGATGTTACGCCGTCGTGGGAGTCGCCGTTGTCCAGACTACACTCGATGGTGGATCCGGCCTCACTGCTGGGTTCCCAATAGCCGCCGCTCTCGAAATCCTCCACGACGCCGGTTCCGGTGGGTGGTTCGGAAGCGGGAGGCTCGTCCGCAGTCTCGGGCGTAGGCTCATCTGCAGGATCGGGCGGAGGCTCAGCCGGCTCTTCTGGCTCGGTTGGGACTGGCGTGGAGGCGTCCGGCGGCGGGGCGAGGTCGCTGGACTGCCAGCGATTGTAATAGACGTTGAGCAGCGGGACGAATTCGGCGGTCGCTTTCTGGTAGCCGGCCGTCGAGGGGTGACTGTCGCCGCTGGGGTAGGCGGAAAAATTGTTATCTGTGGCTTGGACGTGTTCTACACCGTCGCCGTTCCATTGATGGTGGTTGTCGGGCGCAGTCAGGACGTGGTAATAGTCGAAGACAGCGACGTTGGGATAGGCATAGTCGCGCAGCCAGTCGTTCACCAGCCAATTGTTGAACGCGCGGGCGTTGGCGGCCCGGTCGGGCGCGGTCTCTTCCCGCATCAGCGGTGGGGCGGTGACGACGACAAACAGCTTGTCCTGGCGACTCTCGAAATAGGGCAGGAGCGCGTTGTAGACCGCCTTGGCGTTGCCGACTGAGTATTCGTCGCCGTTCGGTTCGGGGTAGGGGGGATCGTTGGGGTCGCCGTACAAATCCGAGTTGGGGAAACAGGACTTGAACATCACGATCTGATTCTCGCCGCCGGGATCGCTGGGCAGACGGGGCCAATTGCCAAAGTCGCCCACGTTCTGCCCGTTCTCGTTGTACAGCGCGTCCAGATAGGCGGCGCTGTTCGGACCGGTGAACCATTCGGGCCAGTTGGGGATGTCGGTCCGGTCGCCGATCCCGTCCGGCCCCCAGCCATAGTTGGTGGCGCTGACGAAATAGTTATTTTCCATCAGGGCCCGACCCAGGCCGCCGTAGGGTTGGTCGTTGTTAGGATCGGATAGCCAGTTGCCGCCAGTGGAGTGGTGGATAAAGATGAGTTTGACCGTTTCGCCGGGCGGCGTGGAGTCGTCGGGTGGGGCGGGCTTGGCGGCGCGCGCAATGGGGGCGATCAGGCTCACGATCAGGCCCACGATCAAGGCAAACATCGTGAAAAGAGTGAATGGCAGGCGTTTCATATTTTTCTCCTTCTGTTTCCGTACTCATTATCCGTGCACACTATCTGTGCACACTACCTGTGCACACTATAGGGCCTAACCGACAAGAATTTGGCAGTCAATTGAACGGGCGCCCGCTCACGGCCCGGCAACGGTTGAAATCGTCGCTGAAGGCCATAGCTCTGGCGATAAGGGGAGCGAAAGTGGTTTCTTGATTATGCATTTTAACACATGGACACAGGATTGCCAACAGGCGGTCATAGGTAAACCCAATTCCAATCTTTCAAACTCAAGTTAGCTCTTTGGAAACCTCGGTACAATTCATCCGACAACTCAGCTACACACAGTGACGTATCCTGCCCATTGAAGTGGATCAGAGAAGAGGCCATCATGCCTGAATATCACCCAGTCCTGAGCCGCCGCGCTGTTTGCCGGTTGACTCTATTGTTGTTGCTCATGCTCGCCGCCTGTAGCGACAATCCAAACGCCCTGCCTGCCACGCCCACGGCGACAATCACCGCCGCCGTCACGCCGTTTACGCCCACGTCGACCGCGACCCCGACGCTCACCTTAACGC
>DAOTUC010000254.1:0-15307 GCA_034437315.1 Anaerolineae bacterium | reverse complement strand
CCGCCGCCGTTCGCCGAGGGGCGTTGGATACCGCAGCGCTTCTTCTGGTGGTGGCAGGCCAGCCGCGTCGTCCGTGATTACGCGCCCGGGGGCGCAGCGCAAGAGGTGATCGACGAATTCCCCGCCTTCAGCTTCATCCTGGGCGATATGCACCCCCACGTGCTGGCGTTGCCTTTCGTGCTGTTGGCCCTGGCCCTGGCCTGGCAGCTTTACCTGGCGGTGATCGGGCGCGAGGGATGGACGGTGCGGCTACAGGGGGAAACGGCCTGGCGCTTTCTCGTCTACGCCGTCGGCCTGGGCGGGTTAGGTTTTCTCAATACGTGGGATTTCCCTATCTATCTGTTCGTCGTCGTCTCCGCCTATCTCCTGGCGCTCTTGCAGGTGTCGCCCAGGCGTCAAGCGATCCTTCGTCTTGCTCGATGGACGTTTAACGTATCCTGGTTCGCCTTCTGCCTGTTGCGCGCGGCGGTGCTCTTCGTCGCCCTGGCCCTGACAGGCGTCCTCCTTTATCTGCCCTTCTGGATCGGTTTCCAGTCCCAGGCCGCCGGGATCCTGTTGAACCTGTTCAACGCCACGCGGGCCGTTCACTTCGCCGTCATGTTCGGCCCCTTGCTCTTCGTCGTCGTCGCCTTCGCCGTCGACCAGGCCCGGCAGAGCGGCGTGCGATGGCGCGCGGTCGCGCGGTGGACGATGTGGTCTATCATAGCCCTCGTCGGCGCGTTGACGCTCGTGCTCGCCGGCGCCCTGCTGCTGGTGGGACTGGACGTCATACCAGCCGATGGGATCGGCGCTTATCTGAACGCCTGGTTGCACAACCAACCCCTACCCGGCTTTGTGGAAGGGATAGATGTGCGCGGTATAATCGCCCGCCGTGTGCTCTTGCATCTGTTGGCTGCTTGGACCGCTTTCGGGTTGATCGCCCTGCTGGTCACGATTGCGCGTTCCCTGATCCGACGTTTCAAACCGGCATCACCGGAGGCGTCTACGGAGGCGTCCCTTGACTTGACCACCCGTGTCCGGCGGGCGTCGTCGACTTTCGTCCTGCTCCTGGCGGCGACCGGCGCGCTCCTGACGTTGAGCGTGGAATACGTCTACCTACGCGATCACTTCGGCGCGCGGATGAACACCGTCTTCAAGTTCTACTTCCAGGCGTGGGCGACCTGGGGCGTGGCGGCGGCCTATGCATTGGCCCGTTTCATCCACTCCAGACGCAGATGGGCGGTTGCGGCAGCGGGGCTTCTCATCGCGGCGGGGCTGATCTATCCCGTTTTAGCTATCCCGGCCCGCGCCCGGGAATACAGCGGCCCGCCGACGCTCGACGGCGCCGCCTATCTGTCCGGTACACATCCGGAAGATTACGCCGCCATCGCGTGGCTCAATCAGCATATCGAGGGAGCGCCGGTGATCCTGGAGGCGCCGGCCGACGAGCGGAACGCCTACGTCTACGAGGGGCGCGTATCGGCCCATACCGGCCTACCGACCCTCCTGGGATGGGCGGGGCACGAGCACCAGTGGCGTGGAACCTACGACGAGCAGGCTCGTCGCTCAGCCGACATTGAGACGCTCTACACCAGCCTCGATACCTACGAGGTGCGGGCACTGCTGGAGAAATACGACGTGCGCTACGTCTACGTCGGGCCGATTGAGCGCGCCCGTTATCCGGCCGCCGGCCTGAACAAGTTTAACCAATTGCTGGAACCGGTTTACGAAATCGACTCTGTAACGATTTACCAGGTGCAATATGATAGATGAAAAAACACGTCCGAAACGACGCATGACCGTCGAAGTAGGCCTGTGGCTGCTCGTCCTGGCCTTGGCCCTGAGCTTGCGCCTCTTCCAACTCGATCTCGCGCCATTATCCGTCCCCGAGGCCCACGAGGCGACGCTCGCCTGGCGGGCGGCCTTCGGTCAGGGGCGACCGCAGACCGACGATTACAGCCCGTTGCTCTTCGCCTTGAACACGGCGACCTTTACGCTCCGCGGCCGGGCGACCGATAGCCTGGCCCGCTTTTGGCCCGCCATAGCGGGCGCTTTGCTCACGTTGACGCCCTTCCTGCTCCGCGATCGGGTGGGGCGCTGGGGCGCGCTGGCTGCTGGATTCTACCTGTCCATTTCGCCGGCCTGTCTGGTCGCCTCCCGCCAGGTCGACGGCGCGGTCTTCGCCGCCCTGGGCGGGATGCTTTGCCTGGGCGGCCTCTCCCGCCTGCTGAAGCGGATAACAAACATCCGAACGGCCGACCGGCGCTGGCTCTACCTTGCTGCGCTGGGATTCGCCCTGGCGCTGACCGGCGGCTCGTTGGCCTACGGGATTTTCTTGGCGCTCGGCGTCGCCGGGGCGCTGTGCGCCCGATTGGGCGTTGGCGTGGAGAAGACCTGGGGCCGGACGGGCGGAAAACGCCCGCACGAGTACCTGGCGCGGTTGCGACCCCATGGGGTGCGCTTCGTTGGCGTCGCATCGGTGCTGCTCCTGGCCTTTTCCACGATGCTGGGGCTCAACAGCGGTGGGGTGGGCGCCGTCGGCGGCTTGCTAGTCGATTGGCTGGCTGGATTTCGGGCCGTTATCCGGGGGCTTCCGCCGTTGTTGCTCCTCCTCGTCTATGAGCCGCTGGCCCTGCTGTTCGGCCTGGGCGGCATAGGCGTGACGCTGTGGCGTCGGCACCGCTTTGGCCTTCTGGTCAGCCTGTGGGTCGCCGTCGGCGCTTTCCTGTTGATGCTTGCGCCGGGGAGCGCGCCATTGTCTGTGCTGGGCGTGGTCTTGCCCCTGTCTTTGCTCGTCGGCGTCGCTTGTGAGCAGTTGGCCCATACGGATGTTTGTTATCCGCGTTATTCGCCACGGCCCGCGCCGCCCCATCGAGATCCTTACCGCTGGTTGAGCGATGGGGCGCATTTCTCCGTGGTGTTGCTTTTGTGGCTCCACTGCGGGCTGATGCTGGCGCGTTACGCGACCTTTGGCGCGGTGAGCGATCTGGTCCTGGCGACGCTCACCGTGGCCTTGCAGATTCTGTTGACAGCGATGTTTGCCGTGACGATGGATCGGGAAATAGCCATCGCTAGATCCGCTTGCCTGCTCGCGCTGGGAACGGGTATCGTCGCGCTGGGCGTGACCTTCGCTGCCGGGTGGGGCGTGGCGCACGTCCGCCCCTGGGATGCGCGCGAACCGTTGTTGCGCGCCCCTACCGATCTCGGCGTGCGCTCCCTGGTGGAAACCTTGCAAGAGCATTCCTGGCGCGAGACCGGTTTGCCCACCACGCTGCGCCTGGCAGTCCAGGCCGATCCCGATTCTCCCCTGACGTGGTACCTGCGCGCGCTAGATAGCGGCTTCAGCGCGCTGCATTTGATTGGCGATTCGACGAGCGAGAGCGTGGACGCAACTGGCCCGTTCTCGGTGGTCGTGACGACGGGCGGGAACCTGGACGCGTTGGCTTCCGGCGCGATACAGGATTCTCAGACCGCGAGGCAAGATTTTGTCCTGCGCCGGCGATGGGATCTGAAAAGCATAGGATGTGTTTGGACGTGGCCGCCCGATTGCCGAGCGCTGGTCAGATGGTGGCTATTCCGTGAGACAGACGCGCCGCCCCTGGAGGAGTGGTTCGGCGGCTCAGCCACCTTGTGGGTGTCAGAATGGGAGGAGTAGGTGTGAAACAGACGACGCTGCTTAATACAAAAACGCTAGATAAACCGTTGAATGACTTAATCATCATCGACTGGGATTGGGAAAAGACGCTCTACGTCGTGCTGATTATCCTCGCTTTGACGACGCGCCTGTGGGGCCTGGGCGATCGGGTGCAGAGCCACGACGAGAGCATCCATACCAAGTATTCGTGGAACCTCTACACCGGGCGCGGCTTTCAGCATCAACCGTTGATGCACGGGCCGTACCTGTTCCACGCCACGGCCCTTTCCTATTTCTTCTTTGGCGATAACGATTTCGCGGCCCGTGTGCCGGTCGCGCTGATGGGGGTGGCCCTGGTCGCCTTCCCCTGGTTGTTGCGACGCTGGTTGGGCCGCATCGGCGCGTTGGCGACCGCTTTTTTCCTGTTGATCTCCCCCTCCATCGCCTACTATTCTCGCTATATCCGGCACGATATCCCCGTCATCCTGTGGGCGCTCATCACGATCTGGGCGATCTTCTCCTACCTGCGAGACGGGCGGGCGCGCTGGCTCTATTGGTTGGCGGCTGGCGTCTCCCTGGGCTTCGCTACCAAGGAGGTCGCCTTCATCTACCACGCGATCTTTGGATTTTTCCTCATCGGGCTGTTCTTTGTCCAGGCCATCGGGCGGCGCTGGACGCCGCACTGGCGAGATAATCTGAAATTGATGGTGCGCGCCGCTTTGCTAGTCGCCTTGTTCGGCCTCTTGATCCTGGCCCTCGGTTTCCTGATCAAATCCCCGGCCCAATCGGTGGTGAGCTGGTGGGCTATCGCGGGCGGCATACTGACCGGGTTGGCCCTGTTATGCGCCCTGGGGGTCGTCCTGGTCGGGACCTGGCCGACCTGGCGGGCGTATCGCGCCTTTGACTTGATCATCGTCCTGGGCACGCTTTGTTTGCCTTTTCTTTCCCCGTTGTTGATCGAGGCGGCTGGGTTCGAGTCGTTGGATTACAACCCGCCGACCATCTATTATTCCGCCGCCATTACCTGCGGGCTGCTGATCGTGTCGGCTGTGATCGGGTTGCTCTGGAATTGGCGGCGCTGGTCGATTGCGGCGGCGTTCCATTACGCCATCTTCGTCGTGCTATTCACCACCGTCTTCACCAATGGCTCCGGCATCGCCAGTGGGATGGTCGGGTCGCTGGGCTACTGGTTGGCCCAACACGAGGTCCAGCGGGGAAGTCAACCGCAATACTACTACGTGCTGATGGTTTTCTTTTACGAATACCTACCGGCGTTATTGACGCTCGTCGCTGGTGGGTACCTGACCTACCTGTTCGGTGGACGTTACCTCAATTTAGTCGCCTCTGAAACGCCGGATGAGGCCCCCTCGCCCGAAAATGGGACGGTCGTAGATGTGCGCAAATCCCGCGTTACGGGCGCGCCGCTCGTCTTCGTGTCCTTTTTGCTCTGGTGGACGGCGACCGCCTGGACCGGTTATTCCTACGCCGGCGAGCGCATGCCGTGGCTGACCGTCCACATCGCGCTGCCCATGATCCTGTTGTCCGGCTGGCTGGCGGGGCGCTTGATCGAGCGGGTCGACTGGCGGCGGGTGATTGAGCGCCGCATCTGGTTGGTCGTGCTCCTGGCGCCCCCCTTCGCGGCGGCGTTGGCGGCCTTCTTCTCCGCGCTGGGTTCCGGCGTCTTCGGCGGTTATGAGCTGGCGCAGTTGAATAACACCGGGCGCTTCATCGGCGGTTTCCTGGGCGTGCTAGGATTCGGCGGTGGATTGATCTACCTGGCCTATCGCAGCGGTTGGCGCACGACGACGCGGGTCCTGCTGCTCATCGCTCTCCTGATCCCCATAGCGCTCACGATGCGCACCGCCTGGCGCTTTTGCTTCGTCACCTACGATTATCCCACCGAATTCCTCGTCTACGCCCACGCGGCCCCCGCCGTGCACGATACGATGGATCGCATCCGCGAAATATCCCGTCGCGCCACAGGCATCCCCGAACACGTCAAAGTAGCCTACGGTTCCGATGGATCGACCCTGTGGTATTGGCAATTGCGTAACTTCTCCAACGCGGTGTTCTACGGTGAAAATCCATCGCGGGATGCGTTGGATGCGCCTATCGTCATCGCCGGGCGCGATCAGTGGGACGCCGTCGCCCCCTACATGGGCCGCGATTACCTGGTCGACACCTACATCTATCTCTGGTGGCCGATGGAGGATTATCGCGACCTCGAATGGTTGCGTCCCCTATTGACCGATTCAAACGTGCGGGCCGCCCTGTGGGACATCTGGTATGATAGAGACTACCGGCGTTACGATGAACTGACCGGTAAGACCCACGTCCTGGATAAATGGCCATTGCGCAGCGATTACCGGCTCTACATCCGCCGCGACCTGGCGGCCGAGATATGGGATCTGGGGATGATTGAGATGGACGATGATGAGGCTTTAGGCCCCTTCGATCCCCACGAGCAGACGGAGACCTTTTACCCGAACTGGCGCGAGATCACCGCCCGGCAGGTGTTTGGCGGGCAAGGGGCTGGGCCGGGGATGTTCGAGGGCCCGCGTGATATCGCCATTGGCCCAGACGGCGTGCTGTACATCGTCGATGGTTTGAACCACCGCATCCAAAAGTTCTCCCCCGAAGGCGTTTTCCTCGGCGAATGGGGCGCGCATTCGACCCAGGAGACGGAGTCGGGGCTCGCTCAGGGCTTTAACGATCCCTGGGGCGTCGCTGTCGGATCCGATGTGGTCTACGTCGCTGACACCTGGAACCATCGCATTCAGAAGTTGAGTCTGGAGGGCGACTTGCTTCAGGCGTGGGGCGTGTTCGGACAGTATGGGATTGATCAGCCTGCCGGCCGCAGCGCTTTCTACGGGCCGCGCGACGTCGCCCTGGGGCCGGACGGGCGGGTCTACGTGAGCGACACCGGCAATAAGCGCGTGCAAGTCTTCGAACCGGATGGGACGTTCGTTTTCCAGTGGGGCGGGGGCGGCGTCCTGGAGGGTTACATGGACGAACCGGTGGGCGTCGCCTTCGATGCGGAGCATCAGGAGGTCTACGTAGCCGATACGTGGAACCGGCGTGTGCAGGTCTTCCGACCGAACGGCGATTTCGTCCGTCAATGGCCCATCGCCGGGTGGGACGTCGGCCTGGGCGACGAGAAGCCCTACCTGGCGCTCGATGGACAGGGGCGCGTCTACGTCACCGATCCCGGTCACTACCGGATTCTGGTCTTCGATCGAATGGGGAATTACATTCTGTCGTTCGGGCAGTACGGGATGGATGATACCTCCTTCACCCTGCCCACAGGCATCGCCGTGTCGGACGAGGGCGTCATCTACGTGGCAGATACCCACGGCAACCGGATCCTGGTCTTCGATCCCCTCGAATTTTCGATTGTGGGAGAGGAACAATAGAGAGAGCCGAGCAGCATTCGGAGCGGGTGGACGTATCCAAGGCAGTTATCATGCGTGATACCCCATATCCCTGGCCTTTTTTCGCTGCGGTGGCGGCGACGCTGCTGCTTTTCTTCAGCTTTCACGCGCTTTTCTCCATCTTACCCTTATATGTGATCGATCTGGGCGGCGGGTCGGTGGACACCGGCGCGTCGACGTGGGTCTTCGCGCTCTTTGCCGTGCTGACCCGTCCCCCGGCCGGACTTCTGACCGATCGCTGGGGGCGCAAACCGGCGCTCATCCTGGGCGGGCTGATGTTCGGCGGCGCTCCCTTGCTCTACGGCCTCGTCGCTGGCGTGCCGGGGCTGTTGGCGGTGCGCGCCATTCACGGCGCGGGAATGGCGCTTTTTAGCACCGGATACCAGGCCTTCGTCGCCGATTGGCTGCCGGAAGCGCGCTACGGCGAGGGATTCGGCGTCGCGAACGCGGCCTCGACCGTGACAATGACGGTTGCGCCCCTGTTTGGTGAGGCGATGGAGAGGCGGGTGGGGTGGCGATCTCTGTTCACCCTGCTGGGCGGAATCGGCGGCGCGGGTTTGATGATTACTTTTGCGCTGCCGGGGCGTAAGTCCAACAATGGCGAAGCGTTGACCGGTTCCAGCCTGCAATTGCTGAAGCGGCGCACGATTCGCCTCGGCGCGTTGGGGATGGCGTTGTTGGGATTGCCTTTCGGCGCGTTCATCACCTTCTTGCCGCTGCTGTCCGAAGCGCGCTCTATCGCAGGCGTCGGGTGGGCCTTTATGAGTTACGCGCTTGCCTCCTCGTTGGCGCAACCGATTGCCGGGCGGGCCATTGACCGTTGGGGCGTCCGGCGGACCGTCATGCTGGGCATTGCGTTATCCGGTCTCTCAATGTGGGGTTTGGCTTACACGAGCAATGCCCTCGGTATGACGGTTTTGGCGGCTCTGTTTGGCGCGGGCCATGGCGCGGCCCGCGTCGGATTCGATACCCGCGTCCAGCGCAGCGTTAATGCGGACGCGCGGGGGAGCGCGTCCGCCATTCTCTACACCGCTTTTGATTTGATCGTTGGCCTGGGCGCCTGGGGACTGGGCGCGCTGGCGGGTGTGATGGGGTACGGCGTGATGTACAGCTTGACGGCCGCCATTGTATTGCTGGGCCTCGCGGTCGGTTGGAAAATGCGTTCCTAAAACCTCAGACTTCGGCCGTCCTCAGCCGTCAATGCAGGGGCAACCGCCGGCCGGTGGCTGTGCGGTGGGCGTGACCGAAATCCCGCAGTCCATCCAGTTCTTCCACCTCGAAGACGGGGCCGTCCTGGCAGACCAGCAGCCCGTCCATAGCGCATTGTCCACAGATGCCGAAACCACATTTCATATACCGTTCCACACTCAACTGGCCCGGTAGGTCGTGCTCACGGCATAGACGGTGCAGCGCGACCAGCATCGGTTCCGGGCCGCAGGCGTAGATGGCGGCGGATTGGCGTTGTTCCGGCGGTATTTGTCGCCAGACGACGTCAGTGATCAATCCCCGGTGACCAAACGTGCCGTCGTCGGTCGCCAGAATGAGTTCCACGCCCAGCGCGCGGAATTTCTCGGCGTAGGGCAGCGCGTCTTCAGAATGAGCGCCGACGGCGACCGTGGTTGGCATGCCTTTTTCGACGGCCTGTTGGGCCAGGAAGTAAATCGGTCCCACGCCGCATCCTCCGGCGATCAGGATGGCCGGTTTTTCTTCGTGTAGTGAATACCCGTGACCATAAGGCCCTCGCCAACCCATCTTGTCGCCCACCTTGCGCCGGTGCAACACTGTACTAAACGGCCCCACCCGGGCGACGGTGACGGTCAGTGGGGCGGGGGAGGCGATGGACATGGGCTTCTCGTCCACGTCGGGCAGCCACAACATGACGAATTGCCCCGGCGTCGCTTCGCGCAACTCGGCGTCCAGCACGAAGGTGCGAATGGTGCGGGTTTCCTGTTGGATGTCTAGAATTGCTACAGTTTGCGGTAGGGTCAAAGAATTTGCTCCTTGGCGGGCGCTATCTCATACGATTCTTATATGATCATCGGTTCCCGATAGACGCCGAAGACCTCGCGGAAGACGTCCATCATCTCCTGGAGCGTGGCGTAGGCGCGCACGGCGTCGAGGATGTAGGGCATGGTGTTTTCGGTCCCTTGCGCGGCGATGCGCAGCCGGTCGAGCGCCTGGCCCACGGCGCCGTTATCCCGTTCGGCGCGCACCTGCTCCAGGCGGGCGATATGCCTTTCATACCCGCGTGGGTCCATCTTCAGGAGCGGTACTTTGATCGGTTCATCCGACTCGAATTCGTTGACGCCGACGACGACGCGCCGGCCTTCGTCGATTTCCCGCTGATACTGATAGGCCGCGTCGGCGATCTCCTGCTGGAAGAAGCCAGTCTCAATGGCAGGGATCACGCCGCCCAGCGTCTCAATCTGCTCGAAGTAATCGTAGACATCCCGTTCCATCCGGTCCGTCAGCGCCTCGATGGCGTAGGAGCCGCCCAGTGGATCGACGGTGTTGGTCACGCCCGATTCGTGGGCGATGATCTGCTGGGTGCGCAGGGCGATAGTGACTGCCCGCTCGCTGGGGAGGGCCAGGGCTTCGTCGAGGCTGTTGGTATGCAGCGATTGGGTTCCGCCCAGCACGGCCGCCAGGGCCTGGATGGCGACGCGCACCACGTTGATCTCCGGCTGTTGGGCGGTTAGGGAACAACCCGCGGTCTGGGTGTGAAAGCGCATCCACCAGGAGCGGGGATTCTCGGCCCCAAAGGTCTCGCGCATCTCGCGCGCCCAGATGCGGCGGGAGGCGCGGAACTTGGCGATCTCTTCCAGGAAATCGTTGTGGCAATTGAAGAAGTAGGACAGCCGGGGCGCGAAGGCGTCCACATCTAACCCGCGTTCCAGCGCCCAACGGACGTATTCTAACCCATCGGCCAATGTGAAGGCCAGTTCCTGGGCCGCCGTTGACCCGGCCTCGCGGATGTGATAGCCGGAGATGGAGATGGTGTTCCACCGGGGCATGTTTTGCGTCCCGAACTCGACCGTATCGGTCACCAGCCGCATCGAGGGCCTGGGCGGGAAGATGTATTCCTTCTGGGCGATGTATTCCTTGAGGATGTCATTCTGGATGGTGCCGCCGAGTTCACGCACCGGGACGCCCTGCTTTTCGGCGGCGACGATATACATCGCCCAAATGATGGCGGCCGGTGAGTTGATGGTCATTGAGGTCGTCACTTTGCCCAGCGGAATGTCGTCGAAGAGCGCTTCCATATCCCGCAGGGAGGCGATGGCGACCCCACACTTGCCAAATTCTCCCTCCGCTTCCGGGGCGTCGGTGTCGTATCCCATCAGGGTGGGCATGTCGAAGGCGACCGATAGGCCGGTCTGTCCCTGTTCCAGCAGATACTTGAAGCGGGCGTTTGTCTCCTCGGCGGCGCCGAAACCGGCGAACATGCGCATTGTCCACAGCCGCCCCCGGTGCATTGTGGGATGGACGCCCCGCGTAAAGGGATATTCGCCGGGAAATCCCAAATCTTCCAGGTAATCTTCGTCGGCGACCCCGTCCAGCGGGGTGTATAATCGCTCGACAGGCTCACTCGAGGTGGTGATGAATTCGTCGTATCGCTCGGGGTAACGATTGAGCGTGTCCTTGAGGGCGCTCTCTTCCCATTGATTCAGCGCCTGGCGGATGTCATCTTGGGTCATATTTTCCTCCCGGGGGTGGTAGATTGGTTTGTCATTCGTACAGTTGTGAAATGGCGGTCTGCCCCTGTACGCCGAGAACCCATTGAGCGAATTCTCGCGCTTCGCCGCTTGGCTCGTCGACTGACGCCAGGTAGAGCCACCGGGAGAGCGGATAAAGCCCCTCGGAGATGGTCTCCGGGGTGGGCAGGACGCCCTCGACCGGCAAAATCATCACGTGCTCGGCGGCGGTTTCGGTGAGATGGAGCGTGGAGACGTAACCGAGCGCACCCGGCGTATGGGTCACGTAGGCGATGACGGCTTCATTAGAGGGCATCACCACGGCTGTTTGGGCGACGTAATGATCGCCCAGCACGACTTGCTCGAACGCGGTCCGCGCGCCCGCGCCGTTCTCGCGACTGACGATGGTCAGTATCCTGCCATTCCATTCCTGGACGTGGCCGCGGTAAATTTCCTGCAGGTGAATTAGCCCGGTTTCCGAGAATGGCGTATCTGGATGGGCGATGACGGCAATGCCATCCCGGGTGAACGGTTGGGACCATATTGGATCCGCGCCGGGCTTGTTCTGTAACCAGGAGAGCAGGCCCATATCCGCCTCTCCAGCGCGTAAGACCTGTTCGGCCATAGCGGTGTTGAAAATGTC
This sequence comes from Anaerolineae bacterium, assembly GCA_034437315.1. GTDB lineage: Bacteria > Chloroflexota > Anaerolineae > B4-G1 > B4-G1 > DSAR01. Next base: position 3,925 of record DAOTUC010000254.1, on the reverse strand, counting down.
GACCTCGACGGTAACCCAGGGGTGTGCCTCCTCGTAAGCGGCGGCGAAGGTCTTGGTCAGCGGCCCACAGTCATCGGCGGCGACCAGACGCAAGGCGGCGGGCTCGCGGGTAACGACGGGCGGTTGGGAATCACAGGCGGTCAGGATACAGATTATACAGATTGTGAGGAGTAAGTAGCAGGTAGCAGATAACAAGCAGTTATGGCGATTCCAGGGGTGTTGGTGACTCATATCTCAATTATACCGCGCATCACGGGGTATCACAACTTGAGAACGGCATGCGAGACGCGGCCTAGATCCCCCGAATGAGCGTGATCAGCAAACACGTGAGGCCGAAAATAGCGCAATAGACGGCGAAGGGATAAAGACGCCGTCGTTGCAGGTAGCGCAATAGGAAATGGATGCAACCGAAACCGACGAGGGCGGACGCGGCAAATCCAACGATTAGCGTAGGCGCTTGCGCCGCCAATCCTCCTACCTGGATGAGATCGACGACCTTGAGTAGCCCAGCGCCGAGGATGATAGGAGTCGCCAGGAGGAAACTGAAACGGGCGGCTGTCGCCCGTTTCAGTTGTCGCCCCAGCCCGGCGGCGATGGTAGCCCCGGAACGGGATATGCCGGGGAAGATCGCCAGCGCCTGGGCGCATCCGATCAGCAGCGCGTCGAGCCAATCCAACGATTTGAGATCCCGTGCTCGTCGTCCCAGGCGCTCGCTGGCGACGAGCAGGGCGGCCGTCCCCAACAGGAAGATAGCCGCCGCGGCAGGACGGGCGAACATCGCCTCGAAAAAGTCGTCCAATGTGTAACCGATCACCGCCGCCGGGATGGAACCCAGGACGATGAGCCAGAGCAAACGGGCGTTGGGCGACAGTTTGTCCCACCCGCCGGGTCGCAATTTCAACGCCTGGGGAACGGCGAGTGTGAGATCGACCCAATCGCGCCAGAAGTAGGCGATGACGGCGACAGCCGTGCCCCAGTGGACGACGGCATTGAATGCTATACCGGGCGCCGGCCAATTCAACAGCCAGGGGACGAGCACCAGGTGGCCCGAACTGCTGACCGGTAGAAATTCAGTCGCGCCCTGGAGGATGCCGAGCAAGATTGCTTGTATGATATTCATTTTTCACCCATTACTTCTTGCTCTATCCCTCACTCGACGATAAAGCGCGTCGTCCATTCGGGCCGGTCGGGCGTCTCGCCGGCTTCGATCATTTCCCGCCAGGTCTCGTTGGTCAGGCGGTCGCCCATCGGCCATGGGAACTCGTAATAAGAGAAGACGCCGCCTTGGGCGAGATGGACGCCGCCGTTCCCATCCGGCACGACGACGTAGATCTCGAACACGCGCCCGATAGCCTCTTCAAGCACGTAGCCGTTGGGATCGGTCGCCACGTCGGCCACCAGCGCCGCTCCCTCGTTGTCCTCGAAGAAGGGCCGCCCCTCGCCATCCTGGTCGGCGGCGGCCAACGTGATCGCTTCCAGCTCCCCGCCGTAGTGCTTGATGCGGTGGTAGTCCTCCGTCGTGAGTGCTTCTCCGGCTAACTCTCGCTCGGCGGCGTCCAACAGGAAGACGAGCAGGCTATCCAGGCGCATCAAGTTGGAGTGGGTATTGTCGGTCAGGATGCCCCGGCTCTCCAGGCCCTCCTGCGTCATACGGGTCAGGGCCAACAGGCGGCCGTAGGCTTCCGGATTTGGCTCGACCCAGCCGTGGGGCGGTTCCGGAGGCGGTCCGCCGCCCATTTCGGCCATGACCTGTTTGGCGTAGAGGATGGTGTCGTGCTTGAGTTCGGTCCAGGAGCCGAGTGCGGTGTGGATGTCCTTGCGCGCCCAGGCTTGGGTCTGCATAAAGGGCGGATACGCGGCCCCCTTGGCCTCCAGGAGCGGGTGGAAGGAGTAGAGCCACGTCCAGTAGAGGTTTTGGGTCCACGAATCGATCTCCAGGCTTCCCAGTTCGCCGCGCAGCTTCTGCATCTGTTCCGGATAGTTGGGGTAGGCAGTCTCGCCCAGCTCTTCGAGGATGGTGTAGGCCTCCTCCGAACCCATCGCAGCCATCACGTCTAGCCCTTTGGGCAGCCAGCGCTCATTACCCATTTCACCCACCTCTCGCCAGGTGAGCTCCTCGAAAATGTAGGCGTCGATGACGAAACGCTGCCCCATAAAGCGAAAGCCCTGCGTGACTTGCTCTTTATCCTCCCAGATGTAAACCCACATCGAGTTGATCTGCGGCGGCGGGAGTTGGCGGGCCGCGCCGACGAATGCGTTGAACTTCGATTCGTCGGCGATGGCGGAAGGCGGCGCGTCGGGGCCGAAGATCGCGTCCCACAGTGCGCCGTACTCGTGGAAACCCAGGTCGTCCGATTTGCCGACGATGAAGACGGTGGGGTCGTAGATGCGGGCCCACACGTCGCCGGACAGCTCGCCGTTGACGACGGTGTTGCGCAGGATGTGGGTGATCAGCAGGGCCATGCGCGTCTCGCCGGCGCTCTCCAGCCGCATGTTGATGCGCCCGTACCACATCATCGCGCGGAAATAGCGCTGGAGTTGTTCGCTGCGGGTGTAGTGTCCCCGGGGGACGTACTGGGAATAATCCTCGCACATACAGGGTTGGTTGAGGCACTCGATGGGTGGGGTGGAATCGCAGGGGTCGCAGTCGGCGGGGCAACTTTGGTTGAAGATGACGCTGGGTTGTAACCCGGCGTGCGCCTCGATCAGGGCCAGTTCACCGGCGACCAGGTCGGCGACCTCGGCCGGGGCGACCGCCTGGGGATTGAGGAGGGCGTCGGCGACGGCGAAGTAGGCCGCGACCCACAGCGCTTCGTCCGCCAGATCGCTTCCTTGCAGATCGGCGCGAATCGCCAGGGCGGATTGGAGGCAAGCGGTGGTCAGAGCGCGGAGGTCCGGCTCGAAGTGTTCCCGTTCCAGATCGCGCAGCATCTTGTCGAAGATCAGGTGGTAGACGTGGTAGACCGAATCGGTGGTGATGAAGACGGGCAGCTCATCATAACGGACGCTTTCGTATAGTTGGTAGAATTCCAGCCAATCGGCGGGCGCGACGACGAAACCATCCTGACTGATGCGGCTTTCCTGTTCAGCGCTGAAGGAAAATCGCGTGTAATTGCCCAGCCTGCTCGGCTCGACCGGCAAGGTGTAGCTCTCGTAACCATCAGAGCTGGACGGTATTTTGACCAGCACCTTGGTGTAAGCTGCAAACCCGGGCCCGCGCACGTTGGGCGGCGGCGTTGGCGGGATAGCGGTCGGGGTCTCAGTGACGGCCTCGGTCACGACAGCCTCAGCCTCGATGGCGGGCGTCATCGTTGGCGTGCTTTGCGGCGTCGGTGCGTTGCAGGCTAACATCGCGATGATGAGGGTGATGATTGGAAAAACCATTTTATTTTTCATCACAGATCTCCTAGCTTATTGGTTTCAGGTTATGGGTTGCGAGTCGTCCAGATTGTTGCGTCCAGATTGTTGCGTTCAGATTGTTGCGTCATCGAACAGCGATGTCCAGTATACCGTCGTTATCGGTATCGGTCAAGCAGAATTCACGCCAATTTCCCGGTGGGGAGCGATGCGCCAGACCGAATCCGAAACCGTTCCAGCGCCAGATGTTGACGTGGGCAGCGGGCCCCTCTCGACCGGCGGCGTAATCGCCCTCCAGTGTGACCAGCTCGTTGCGCCCGTCGCCGTCCACATCGCCCACCGCCAGATCGACGAAAGGGGCCGGGAGCGCGGATCCGGCCCAGATTTCGCGCCCAGCGGGATCAAGCAGGATCACGTGGCAGCTATCGCCGGCGGCGTCGTGGAAACCGGTGATGGGACTGGGCGCTGGGGCCCATTCTTGGATCGCCCAATCGCGCCACGGACGCCAGACCAGGAGCGTCCATTCTGGGACGCCGTCTCCGGTGACGTCAGCCAGCGCCGAGGCGCG
>DAOTUC010000253.1:0-15768 GCA_034437315.1 Anaerolineae bacterium | reverse complement strand
GCGTTGGTCGCGGAGGTGTCCGATCATTATGGCCTGCGTCTCAAGACGGCGACCGCTTACTTCCTCACCCGGACGACGGTGCTGGCGGCGCTTTCCTCGCTGGAGCGGCATGGGGAAGTGAAGGCGCTCGTGCGGGGTAACCGGTTGTACTGGCAGCGGATTAGCCAATAAGTTTAATAGCACCTTCCCGTGGCTTCACGACGCGGGAGACAAGGAGTTCAGTATGAGCGAGCAATACATTCCACAGGAGATCGAAGCGAAATGGCGACGACGCTGGGAGGCGGATCAAATCTACCGCGCCGTGGTCGATTACGAGCAGCCCAAGCACTATGCCCTGACGATGCTGCCGTATCCCAGCGGCGACCTGCACATCGGGCATTGGTACGCCATGGCGCCCAGTGACGTGCGCGCCCGCTATATGCGGATGAAGGGCTACAACGTGCTGTTCCCGATGGGTTTCGACGCTTTCGGCCTGCCGGCCGAGAACGCCGCCATCCAGCGAGGCATTCATCCCTACAAGTGGACCATGTCGAACATCGACAATATGCGCCGCCAGTTGCGCACGATGGGCGGGATGTTCGATTGGGAGCGGGAGGCCATATCGTGCTTGCCGGGCTACTACCGGTGGAGCCAGTGGTTCTTCCTCAAATTCTACGACATGGGGTTGGCCTATCGCAAGCAGTCGCCGGTCGATTTCTGCCCCCAGTGCAACACGACCCTGGCCCGGGAGCAGGTCTGGGGCGAGGATCGCCACTGCGAGCGCTGCAGCACGCCGGTCATCAAGAAGGATCTGGCCCAGTGGTTCTGGCGCATCACCGATTACGTCGAGGAACTGCTGGACTTCTCGCAGATCGACTGGCCCGAGCGGGTGGTCACCATGCAGACCAACTGGATCGGGCGCAGCGAGGGAGCGGACGTCACCTTCGTGTCGGAGGCGGGGGATCCCATCGAAGTCTTCACCACCCGGCCCGACACGCTGTGGGGCGCGACCTTCATGGTGCTGGCCCCCGAGCATCCGCTGGTCGATAAGCTGACCCAGCCCAAGCACCGGGACGCGGTCGAGGCGTACAAGTTCCAGGCCGCTCGTCAGACGGAGATCGAGCGGCTGGCGAGCGACAGGGAAAAGACCGGCGTCTTCATCGGCGCCTACGCCGTCAACCCGGTCAACGACGAGCGGATCCCGATCTGGATCTCCGATTACGTCATGATGACCTACGGCACCGGGGCGATCATGGCGGTTCCCGCCCACGACGAGCGGGACTTCGCGTTCGCCCAGAAATTTGGCCTGCCCATCCCCGTGGTCATCAGCCCGCCTGATTGGGACGGGGAAAACCTGGACGAAGCCTACGACGGGGACGGGGTGATGGTCAATTCGGGCCCCTTCGACGGCGCGCCAGCGCCGCACCCGGCCAAGGAGCAGGTCATCGCCTGGCTGGAGGATAAGGGCGTGGGCGAGGGGGCGGTCAATTATCGCATACGCGACTGGTTGATCTCGCGCCAGCGCTACTGGGGCGCGCCGATCCCCATCGTCTATTGCGATGCCTGTGGCGTCGTGCCGGTGCCCTACGAGGATCTGCCGGTCCTCCTGCCGGAGGACGCCGAGTTCCTGCCCACCGGCGAGAGCCCGCTGAACTTCCACGAGGGCTTCCTGCACACCACGTGCCCCGCGTGCGGCGGCCCGGCCACCCGCGAGACCGACACGATGGACACCTTCGTCTGCTCGTCCTGGTACCATTACGCCTACCTGAGCCCGTACTACAACCAGACCGAGCCGGCCCACGCCGATTCTCACCCCGTCGATCCGCAGGAGATGGCGTATTGGGCCCCGGTCGACGTCTACACCGGCGGCATTGAGCACGCCACGATGCACCTGATCTACACTCGCTTCTTCACCAAGGCCATGCGCGACATGGGGCTGGTCGATTTCGACGAGCCAATGCGCGCCCTGCGCAACCAGGGCATCATCCTGGGAGAGGATAGTGAGAAGATGTCGAAGAGCCGGGGGAACGTGATCTCGCCCGACGACCTGGTGGCGCGCTACGGGGCCGACGTGGTGCGGGGGTACCTGATGTTCGGCTGGCGCTGGGAACAGGGCGGCCCCTGGGACCCCCACGGCATCGAAGGCGTGCACCGATGGGCGCGTCGTCTTTGGGACCTGGTCCTGCAACCGGGCGAGGGCAAAGGGGAGCCGGACGAGCGCGAGATCGCCGATCTGCGCCGCTGGACCCATCAGACGATCGAGCGGGTCAGCGACGACATGGAGGACTTCGCCTTCAACACCATCATCTCCGGGCTGATGGAGTTCACCAACGCGCTGCAGGAGGCGAAGACGACGGCGGTGTACGGCACCGAGGCCTGGGACGAGGCGATCGAGACCCTGTTGCTGCTGCTGGCCCCGGGTTGCCCGCACCTGGCCGAGGAGTTGTGGGAACGGACCGGACGGCCCTACAGCGTTCACCAGCAGGCGTGGCCCGCGTTCGACCCCGACCTGGCGGCTGAGGAAGTCATCACGCTGGTGGTGCAGGTCAACGGGAAGGTCCGCGCCCGGCTCGAAGCGCCGGCCGACGTCACCGAGGAGGCGGCCAAAGCGGCCGCCCTGGCCGACGAGAACGTCCAGCGGCACCTCGAGGGGCGGGAGATTCGCAAGATGATCTACGTGCCCGGGCGGCTGGTCAATATCGTGGTTTAGCCGAGACACAATAACGAATGGGAAAAGGAACGAATTGAGGGGGGATCGCTTCGATTTTCTCTCACCGGTTATGCGTCACGTATCGCTTCTGACAGCTTCGCCGCTGTCCCCGGTTCCAGGGGGGTCGTTTCCTGAATATCCAGCAATACTTGGCGGTCGAAGCGGCCCGCCATGGCATCGGCATCCATCGCGTACAATGCCAGCGCCAGCAAGAATTGGCCGGGGTTGACGATGGCGACATCTTGGAAGTAGCGCATGTCCAGGAGGTCGCGGTCGTTACTCACCAGGTAGTTCGCTCCCCCTTCGACCGCGCAAGGCAGGAATTTGTCGTCCTTGGGATCTCGACATGCGCCGGCGATGTCCAGGTTCTCGGGTACGTGATGGGAGAAACGAGTCAGGCCGAGAGGGAGTTCGTCCAGCGAGGTGGCAGCCAGTTGCTTGATGGATGGGCGATTGAGCACATCGGTTAGCTCGAGTCGCGTCGCCGGGGAGGAGAGCAGCCTGAAGGCGCCGGATCGCCAGTGGGCGATGACCTGGCTCATTATCTCACCCTGGGTCAACACGTAACTGACCAACGAACTGGTGTCGATCACCACGCGCAGCATGGTCTATTCTGCAAGTGAAACGTCGTCTTGGGCGCGCTCCCGCGCGCGCTCGATAATCGCAAGGACCTCTTCGTCGCTCAACCCCACGTTGCGCTCGGCGTTGCGCTCGGCAGTCTCCTCCAGCCACTCGAAGAAGGCCTCTCGTTCCTTGTGGAAGCGTTGATACTGCCGGTATTCGTCCAGGTTAATGAGGATGGCCTGGGGGCGTCCGAAGGTCTCAATCACGTAGCTGGCGTCCCGTTCCCGCACGGCCTCCAACACGTCGGTCAGACGCTGGCGTAGATGGGTCGCGCCTATGCGTTGTTCCATCATAACCCCCTACACACTGAAAAGTTTATCGCATTATATCAACTATCCTTTTATGTGTCAATGGGTTGATACATCTTTAGCGCTTCTGCCGCGGCCTGGCGCACGCGGGCGATCAGTTCTGGCGGTTGCAGAGCGCGGGCGTGGGCCCCGTAACTCAGGACCCAGCCTACGCTCCAATCGAGGTTTGCGACGCCAAAGCGGGCGGTGGCGGAACCGTCGTCTTCGTCCGTTATGTCCATCCAATGGCCGTGGCGTTGTCGAGTTTCTAGCGCGACCTCGGATGACAGATGAACGACGACCTGGTAATTCGGCTCGAAACGCATCGAGTGGACCAGGTATTCCCGCACCGAGAAATCGCGGGGGATGTCGAAAGTGTCTTCCAGGGGCTTGCTTTGTTGGATGCGGTCCACGCGGAACGTGCGCATATCCTCCCGTAACCGGCAATACCCGATCAAGTACCACAATCCCCACTGGAACGTCAGGGCGTAGGGCTCTAGGACGCGCTCGGTGTCCTCCTGGCGACCGTAGGCCCGATATTGCAATCGCACGCAGCGCCGGTCCCCGATGCACTGGCGCAATGTGTGGAGTGTGGGTTCCCAGGGGCGGTAATCGCGGGCGGTGAGGCCGCCGACGACCAGGGTTTGCTGAGCTTGCATCACTTCGTGGCGCAGGTCGTCGGGCAGGACGTTATCCAGCTTGGCGGTCACCGAGGTCACGGCGTCGTTGTAGGTCTGCCCCCACACGTCTCGGATGAGATTGGCGCCCATGTAGAGCACCGTCGCCTCCTCCGGCGTGAAGAGCAGCGGCGGGAGTTTATACCCTCGCACCAGGGAAAAGCCGCCGTACGGTCCCCGTTCTGAGTAGATCGGGATGCCCATCTCGTCCAGCATCGCCATGTAGCGATGGATGGTCCGCTCCGAGACGTTGAACTCGTCGGCCAGTTCCGACGCTTTCCACATCGGGCGGGATTGGAGCAGCATAATGAGTGACAACAGACGGGTGGCGACGTTGCCCATATCGGTTCTCCAGATCGATTTTGCACCCCAGCAGCGCGTGCTTATTGGGTGTGATTTCCAGGCGTGGCCTTATTGTACCATGGAATTATGACAGGAAATGGCAGAAATAGGGCGGTCATAATCGGCATTGCTGGATTTCTGGATCCGGGATTGAGAGGGGCTTCCGAGGGGGTATAGGCCAGGGCACAGGGGTATACCCGGTGCCCTGGCGTGCGTGTGAGACGATTTACTCCCCTTCTTCTGTGCTTGGTGAGACCGGGGTCGGCGTTGGCGGCAGCAGCGTCGTCGGCGACGCGGTCGAGGATTGGGATTCTTGTAGGGAGGGCAGCGGGATCAGCGGGGTGAGTCCATCGCCTGGCAGGATACCCCATTGGATGTTCTGCAGGTTGCGGACAAATTCCCACTGGACCAGTTCGGGATATTCCTCCAGGGCCTCGCCACGTGCCTGGATGCCGTAGGCTTCGGCGTCGGCCAACAGGCGTTGTCGCTCTGCTTCCGCCTCTGCCTGGAGTTTGATGCCCTGCGCCTGAGCCTCAGACAGGCGAATCTGGCTTTGCTTTTCGTATTCGGCGGCTTCAGCCTGGTATTGGGCGGTCTTGATCGTCTCCTGGGCGATCTGTTGTTGCTCGATGGCCCGGGTGTAATCCTCGTCGAACTCGATTTTCCTGATGAGCAGGTCATCCAGGACGATGCCGTATCGCTCGAATTTACTCATGAGCACTTCCTGTACCTCCATCTCGTACTGGAAGATCCCCTCGCCGCTGTACAGATCCTCGGCCGTATAGCTCTGCGCCAGCAGGCGCGTCAGGTTTCGGGAGTGAGCCTTGACGATGTTTTCCACGACCTGGCTGGGCTGTCCGATATTTTTTACAATGTCCACCGCGCTTTCGGGCGGGATGCGAAACAGGATCGTATACTTGACCAGAATTTGCTGACCGTCCACCGTCTGGGCGTTCACGGCGTAATCGGTGTAATCGGCCCGCGAAATGTCGGGATTTGCGCTGGTCTCGTAGGATATTAGCACGGTGGGTACCCGTACGATTTGGTCGACGAAAGGGACGCGCCAATGCAGGCCTGGCTCGTAGACCGCGCCGGTGAGGCCGCCGAAGCGTTTGATCAGGGCGACAGTGCCGACCTCGACAGGCGTGTAAGTCAGGCTGATGAGGATCAGGATGAAGATAAGCAGAACGCCTACGCCGGCGATTATCAACGGGATTTGCAATCGTCTGTTGCTTTTTCGGTATGACATCTCTCTCACTCCAATATCCAGCGCTCGTTGTCCCGTTCGTAAGACAACAGTTCATCTTCGTCAAAAAAGAGGGGGATTTCGATAGCGGCTGTATCCTCCCCGTCTGACCCATGCACCAGGTTGCGGCCGATCTCCAATCCGAAGTCGGCCCGGATGGTGCCGGGCGCCGCTTCGGCCGGATTGGTCGCGCCCATCGTGCGCCGCGCGATTTCGATGGCTTCGTTGCCCTCTAGCGCCATCACGACGACCGGGCTGGACGTAATGTATTGGATGAGGGGCTCGTAGAAGGGTTTCTCTTTGTGGATGGCGTAGTGCTTTTCGGCCAATGCTTGATCGATGTGGATCAATTTCATCCCGGCGAGGCGCAATCCTCGGCGTTCGAAACGGGTGATGATTTGACCGATCAGCCCCCGTTGTACGGCGTCGGGTTTGATGATGATAAGTGTGCGTTCCAAGATAGTTTCCTCCTTGTAGTTGTTGGTAGCTGTTACTGCTGCCCTTTAACGTAACGTCTCTAAAGCGTTGCGATAGAGGTCTAGCGCCTGCTCCAGTTTCCCCTCTTTCATGTACGCATCGCCTAAGACCCGTTGAACTTTGGATTCCGGCCTTTGGTCTAGGTGGTGCTCCATATCTGGTATGACGTCTTCCAGGTGTTTGCTAGAGCTGATCAGTTTGGTGTAAGCTTCCAGGGCGTCTTCGTATTGCTCGCTCTGCCAGAGCGCGCGGGCGAAGCTCAACCAGGCGTCGTAATCTCGGGGGTTTTTCTTGAGATAGGCGCGTTGATCGTCGATTGGCGTCACATCCACCGCCTCTTCTGCTTCGACTGCCGCCGGCGCTTCATCCGGCGCTTCTTCTGGCATTGGCTTGATTGCCTCTTCCACTGTCTCTTCCGCTGCTTCTTCCACTGCCTCTGCAGCTTCCTCGGCCGCCGGCGTTGGTGGCGGCGGCGCTTCTTCGGCGATTGGCGTTGGAGCCGGAACGGCTTCCTCTTCGATCTCAGATTCGGGCGCCGCTTCGATAGGCGCAATGTCCGGTTCGGCGGGCGTTGGTTTTTCTTCCACTGCCACTTCGGCCTCGGCTAGAGCCTCCGGTTCGCCAAAAGCGACCCAGCCAAACGCTTCTTCAACCTCCTCAGCTTCAAGCTCAATCGGTTTTCTCTCGATTTCCTCGGCGGCCTCTGGCGCTTCAGTCTCTCCAGCGCTTCGGAGATCCTGCAACCAAACTGGAATCTCGGCTTCCTCTTCCTCGATTTCCTCAACGATCTCTGGCGCTTCGGGCGCTCGCTCCCACGCAAATGCGTCGGGTTCCATTTCCGGCGCGGCTGGCGCGGCCTCCTCTTCAATCTCAATCTCTTCAAACTCCGCCTCTTCAAATGGCGCTTCTTCGGCGGGGCGGAGGTCTTGCAGCCAATCGGGGATGGCGGCCTCTTCCGGTTCCGCTTCAACCGGCGCTTCGGGTTCTGCTTCGAGCGCCGGATCGGGTTCTGCTTCGAGCGCCGGCTCAGGGGCCCATTCCGCCTCGACCGGTGGTTCCGCCTCCGCTATCTCCGGTTCGGCGGCGGGCTCGGCCTCGGCCGCAGGTTCGGCCGCAGCCGCAGCGGGACGGCCCATAATCTCGGCCAGGCGGGCTTCCGCTTCGATCTGGGCCTGGGCCTGGAGCTCATCCTCTTTCCCGGCGGCGAGTTGTTCGAGCCAGGCCAGGGCGTCGTCTCCGGAGGGGATGCCTTCGCCCTCCAGCCAGGCGGGGAGTTCGGCTTCCGTCGGTTGGGGCGGTTCTGGCGCTGCCGGGGCGGCTTCCGGCGCGGCTTCCTCTTCAATCTCAATCTCTTCAAGCGCTGCCTCTTCAAATGGCGCCTCTTCGGCGGCTTCTTCCTCAAAGGGGCGGTCGAGGCCCTGGAGCCACTCGGGTACAGCCGGTTGGGGAGATTCAGGGGCGAGCTCCGCTTCCGCCATCTCTCCTGTCTCTTCAGGCGTGGAGATTGCTTCGGCGGGGCGGAGGTCTTGCAACCAATCGGGTATCGCCGCGGCCTCGGCGGCTTCTAGGCCGGGTTCAGCGGGGGTCTCGCCTGCGGGCGGCGTCTGTTCTGCCTGTATGTCCAGAATGTCTTCGATGGGGCGGTCCATTATGTCCGCCAGATGGGCTTCAGCTGCGGCCTGGGTTTGTTCGTCCCCTTCTGTCGCGGCAGCGACTTGTTCAAGCCAGTCTAGCGCTTCGTCTTGTGAGGGGATTTCTTCTTGTTCCAGCCAGTCAGGGATGGAGACGTCTTCCAGCGCTGCCAGTTCTTCCGTTATCCAATCGGGCGCCTCGCGCTCTGGCTTGGCCTCGGGCTCTAAATCGGCCATCCAATCGGGATGTTGTTCTGGCGCGGTTTCAGCGCTTTGCTCGAAGGGTTCAGCTTCTGGGAAGCTTTCTTCGTCCAAGTCTCTCATCCAGTCGGGAAGCTCTGCGGTCGGGGCGACGGGGGTTTCTTCTAGGTCTTCAAATGGCTCCTCGCTGATTTCGGCCATCCAATCGGGTGACTCTTGCTCGGTCGGCGTTTCGGGGATTCTTCTTCTTTCTTCTTCCAGGCTCGCTTCCTCCATCCAGGCGGGAAGCTCGATTTGGGTTTCCAGGGCTGATGCGATGTCGAATAGTTGGGCCTCATCCTCGGCCGCCGGTCTTTCCTCTGTAGTCGGTTCGATGCCGGTCATCCATTCCGGTTCCTCGTCGGTCGCCTGGGTTGTGTCGAGTAGTGTGGCCATAATCTCTTTGGGGGGGAGGGGGGAATCATCGCCGAACATCTCCTGGGCGATTAGGTTTTCTGGATCCAGGGCGATGGCCCTTTCGAGGTATGTCTGGCCTTCTTCTCTCCCGCTGCTGCTCAAAATTTCGCCCAAGATCAGGTTGGCCTTGATACAGTGGGGATTTTGATCCAACGTTTTTTGGCACACTTCGGCGGCTTCCAGGCGTTGATCATCGCGCCACAGGGCTTCGGCTAGCGTGACGGCGAGGTCTATTCGCTCAGGCTGCTCGTTCCACAGATCGCGTAGTTCCTTGATCGCCCGTGAGGGTAATCCGCCCTTGAGGTAGAGGCGGGACAAGCCGCTTCGGGTGAGTTGCACGCGGGCGACCTCTTTCCCCTCCCGCTGGCTGTAGAGTCGGCGCAATTCCTCTTCCAGCACTTCGTTGTTGGCTTCCAACTCGAAGGCGCGTTCGAGGTACCAGATAGCCGCGTCAATATCCTGGCGTTGAGAATATATTTCGCTCATCCCGATCCACGCGATCATATCTTCAGGATGGGCGCTTAACACGCGGTTGAACATATCCTCTGCATAGTCGATTTGCCCGGATTCGAGCATCGCTTTGCCCAGCAGTTGATAGGTCGCTACGTGTTTAGGATATTGCTGAAGGATATGTTTGCCGTGGGCGACCGCCTCTTGGTAACGTCCCTGGGCGATTGTGTCTTCGATTTGTTCAGTATATTCTCGGAGGGAAATTTCGGCCATTGATTTTTCCTTTCCCCATTAGGGCAGGTCGAGAGCGGTGATGATTCTATCGTATACGCTGATGTAGATTATGCAACGTCTTGCCCGAAAAGTCAATTGTCGGCGATTGATCACGTTAAATGGTGGATTTCCTTTAATTGTGATATAAGGGCGTCTACAGATTGCTCTCGGCGGGGTGATGGGCCCAGTGGATCGACGACAGTCTCTTCTCCCAGCATGGCGTAAAAGGTGTTGAGCACACCATACGCCAGGACGTCTAACGCATATCCCCCTTCGAGGGTGAAGACGAGCCGGCCGTCGCATAGGTCGTTCGATATGCAGACCAATTCCCGCGCCAGTTGGGCGTATCCGCTCAACGAGAGGTTCATGTGCGCCAGCGGGTCGCTCCAATGGGCGTCGTAACCGGCCGAGACCAGCACGAGATCGGGCCGGAATCGCTCGACCAACGGTCGGAGCAGTTCCTGGAAGATGCGGCGATAGCCTTCATCGCCGACCTGGGGCGGCAGGGGGACGTTGAGCACACTGCCTTGTCCATCGCCGTGACCTGTTTCGTCGCGCCGACCGGTGCCGGGATAGTAAGGGTATTGGTGGGTCGAGGCGTAGAATACGTCGGCGTCGTTGATGAAGATGTCCTGAACGCCGTTTCCGTGGTGGACGTCAAAATCGACGATGAGCGCTCGCTCGACGTCCGCCTCAGTCAGGGCTGCGCGGGCGGCGATGGCGACATTGTTGAACAGGCAGAAGCCCATACCTTGATTAGGGGTGGCGTGATGGCCCGGCGGGCGGACGAGGGCGAAGGCCTTTTCGATTTCGCCGGCGATGACCGCCTCCACGGCGCGTATCAGCCCGCCAGCCGCCATTAGCGCCGCGTCGAAGGATCGGGGCGCGACGTAGGTGTCCGGGTCGAGATGCCCGCCCCCGGCCTGGGCGATGGTCTTGACCGCCTGGATGTGGGCGGGCGTGTGCACACGCTCCAGTTCGTCCTCGGTCGCTGGCCTGGGCGATAGGGGCGTGAGGCGCGCCAACATCCCTTCGTCTTCCAGCGTGCGCATCGTGTGGCGCAACCGACGGGCGTTTTCTGGATGGGTGGGCTTATCGTGTGCCAGATAGATTGGATCGTAGACGTAGGCTATGCTCATTTGGTCCTCGTTTATGGTGTGTTGGTCTGGGCGACTGCGTAGCCGGGGGGATGTCATCCCGACCAGCCGTCTGTTCTTGATTATACTCGCCTGACTGGGCGTGTCAATTGCGCTTGCCTCATCCCCTCCATTTTGTGGGGCGCGTTTCCACACGCGCCGTTTTTCTTTACCGCTTTGAACGACGGCGCTTCTTGGCGGAACCGCCCCGATAGGCTGGGGCCAGGATAGGGGCGGGAGTGCAGCGGCTTTCGTCGAGCATGCGGGTCTCCAGGCGTGGGTCGATCTCGTTCAGAAATTTAGCGGTGGTGATGATGGTGGGGAGATTGGCGTTGTAACGGTAATCGAAGATTTGGTACAGTTTTTCGCGCGCCCAGGGGGTGGCCGATTCGGTGCCCAGGTCGTCAAGGACGAGGAGCGGCGCGCGGCGCACCTCTTCGAATTGCTGGTAGAACGTGACCGTGCTTTGCGGGTTGAAGGTATCCCTTAAGTGATCGAGGAGGTCGGGAACGACGACGAACAGCGCGGGATAGCCACGTTGCACCCGGTAGTTGGCAATGGCGGCCGCCAGATGGGTCTTGCCGCAGCCGTAAGCGCCGGTGAACAGCAGCCAGCCTGCGGGATTTTTGGCGAATGAGCGGGCTTTGTCGAGCGCTTCCTTGAGGCTCTCTTCTTCCTCCGGGCCCAGTTCTCCCTGGCGTAGATCGAAGCTCTCGAACGTTTGATGCGTGTGGAGGTTCAGCGTGCTCAAATTGGATTGATCCTGGGGCACGCCCCCCCGGCGGTAGTCGGGCGCGGTCATAGAGACGATGCGGGCGATGTCTAGATCGACCAGCCGCGACCGTAACCGCAGGGGGATGTCCTCCAATTCGTGGTTGGTGGTGATGACGGTCGCGAGGCGGGCGTTGTAACGGTAGTTAAATATCTGGAAGAGCTTTTCTTGGGCCCACGGTGTCCGGCTCTCGACTCCCAAATCGTCGAGGATGAGCAGCGGGGCCTTGCGCACTTGCTCGAAGCGGGCGTCGTAACCGGTGGAACTGGCGGGGCTGAAGGCGGCCCGCAGGTGATCGAGTAAATCGGGCACGGTGATGAACAGCACCGGTTGACCCTGTTCGACGCAGGCGTTCGCAATAGCGGCCGCCAGGTGGGTCTTGCCGCAGCCATATCCCCCTTTGAGAATCAACCAGCCCTGGGGATTCTGAGCGAATTCGTGGGCTTCTTCGTAGGCCCAACGGAGGTTGGTCTGTTTGTCGGGTGGCAGGCCGTGACCATCTGGGATGAAGGTCTCGAAGGTCATCGACGCCATAATATCCAGGTCGCTCAACGCCCGTAAGGATTCCACGCGCTTTTGCGCCCTTTTGGTCAGTTGACACGGACAGGGGAGCAGTTTGCCGAAGTCTGGGTGATCCAGCGGGACGTCGGCCCGTAGATAGCCTAGCCCTTGACAGATGGGGCAGTTTTCTCCATTCTGTTTAGCGGTTGTCGGATCCATTTTGTTTCCATTCGAGATAGCGACGGCGGTCAGCTTCACGGTTCCGTCGGTGCGTTTCATGCCCTCTCCCCTCTGCTTTCCACCGTTCCAGGATAGCGCGGATGTATTTCCAACTGCGCTTGTTGAGCACGGTCGCCTCGCGGATGGCTTCCTCGATCCAGTCGACCGGGTATTCATCCTCCGCCTGGCGCAACTCCTCGGCGATGATGGGCGTCAGGAGGCCGACATTTTGCTCGTAGAGGGTGAAAATGTCGGTGCGCTGGGCCGATTCGACGTCGTCGGGCCATGCGCCGCGTTCAATCGCTTCGATAGCTCGTCGCCCTTTCGGTGTGTTGGCGAAGTAGAGGGCCTCGCTGATTTCCCCCCGGGTCGTTTCGACCTTGAGCAGGGTTCGCCGCTCGACGGCGCGATCCAGGGCCTTCTGTAAGGCTTCGAGCGGGGCAGTTCCCAGGCCGGATAACAAGGTCGTGTCTTCGGCGAGGTCGGTGTAGCTTAAATAGCGCACTTTGCCGCTTTGTCGCCCCAATCGCCACATCACGTGGAGCGTGAGCTTGAGTTCGAGCAGGTCGTCGATCAAGGGGATCAACTCGGTGAAGAGCGGGTCGGGGAGGCGGGTGCTGTGGACTTTGCCGGCGGGGAAACCACTGAATGTTTTCATCGTTTTCATTGTTTTCATCATGATGCAAAATCGACCGGTTGACGTTGAATCTCAGCGTCCAGGAATTGGGCCAATCGCTTGCGGAAGAAGAGTTGGATGTTCCCGGTAGGGCCGTTACGGTGTTTGGCGATGATGACGTCGGCGATGTTGGGGCGCTCGGTGTCGGGATGGTAAAGCTCGTCGCGGTAGATGAACATGACGATGTCCGCGTCTTGCTCGAGCGATCCACTTTCCCTCAGGTCTGCCAGGATGGGGCGCTTGTCGGTGCGTTGTTCGACGGCGCGGGAGAGCTGCGAGGCGGCGACGACGGGGACGTCCAGCTCGCGGGCGATGGCTTTGAGCGAACGGGAGATGTAGGAGACCTCCTGCACCCGGTTTTCGGAATGCACGTCTCCGCTCATCAATTGCAAGTAATCGACGAATATCAGGTCCAGCCCGTGCTCGGAATGGAGGCGGCGCGCTTTGGTGCGCAATTGTAGCACCGAGATGGCAGGGGTGTCGTCGATGTAAATCGGCAGGTCGGCCAGCTTACCGGTGGCCTCGACGAAGAGCGGCCACTCGTTGTCGTGCAGGTTGCCCATTCGCAACCGCTGGGTGTCGATGCCGGTCTCGGCGGAGACGATGCGCTGCACGATCTGTTCTTTTGACATCTCCAGGCTGAAGACAGCCACGTGCTGATTGTAACGGGCGGCGTTCCGGGCGATCGACAGGCACAGGCTGGTCTTGCCCACCGAGGGGCGGGCGGCGATGATGATGAAGTCGGAGCGTTGCAGGCCGCCCAGCATGCGGTCGATGTCGACGTAGCCGGTGGGCACCCCCAGTGGTTCCCCCTGATGGGCGTAGAGGTATTCAATGCGGTCGTAGTAACTGCGGATCACCTCCTGGATCGGCGTCAGGTCGCGGGTGATGCGCCGTTGAGAGACGCTGAAGAGAACCTGTTCAGCCTGGTCGACTGTCAGGTCGATTTCCTCCGCCTCTTGATAGGCCAATTGGGCGATCTGGCTGGCGGCGTTGATCAGGCGGCGGCGGATGGCGGCTTGCTCGACGATGTGGCCGTAGGATTCGACGTGGATGGCGCTGGGGACAGCGTTGATAAGTTGGGTGATGTAAGCGCCGCCGCCGATCTCTTTCAATTGTTCGCGCCGTTCTAACTCGTCGCAAATGGTGACGAAGTCGGTCGGCTCGCGCCGTTCGTGAAGCGCCAGGATCGCTTCGTATATCCATGCATTTTTTTGAATGTAGAAGTCGTTGGCCTTGAGGAATGGAGCGACGCGGAATAGCGCTTCCGGGTCGATGAGCAGGGAGCCGAGAACCGCTTCTTCGGCTTCTACGTTTTGGGGGATCATCTTGTTTGGTGTCGCCATTTTACGCTTTCATTTGGGGGTAACTTCCATCGTTCAACACAGACCCTGACGGGGGTTAGGCATGCCGCCAGGATGGCGGCGCTCCGAAACGCCTGCGCTTTTTGAGATAGGCCGCCAGGATGGCGGCGCTCCGAAACAGATTCCAGGTGAAGGGATATGGATGTTATTGCAGGGGCAGATCGTCCAGATCCAGGTTGTCGATAAAATCCCGAAAAGCGGATAGATCCTCTTCCGTCTCTTCTTCACTCACGTCGTCTTCCGGCATAATGCCGGCCCGGGCCATGACGTTTTCTTCGACGTAGATGGTCGCGCCGGCCCGGACGGCCAGCGCGATGGCGTCGGACGGGCGTGAGTCGACCTCTATGGTATGCCCATTCACATCGACCGCGATGTAGGCGTAGAACGTGTCATTGCGCAGCGCGTTGACCGTGATGTGAGAGATTTCGCCGCCCATCTCGCCGATGGCGTTCTTGAGCAGATCGTGGGTCAAGGGGCGCGGCGTCTCGATGCCTTGCAGTTGGATGGCGATGGCTTCCGCCTCGTAACGACCGATCCAGATGGGCAGGTAGCGGTAAGTCTCGACGTCCTTGAGGATGATGACGCGATGTTCGGACATCAAGCTGGCCCGAATGCTGTCTATTGTCACTTCTATCATCGTTTATCTCCTATCCCGGACGAGCCGGAACCAATAAGGGGGGCGTATGCAAAATTCTTGCACAAAAAACAAGAATTTCACAGGATAGGCCCTAACCTGGACGAGCCAGGATCAAAAAGAAACTTCGACGGCAAATTCTTGTTCGCTGTGCAGGGAGCTCATCGGTGGGGCTTTCCTCACTTTCCATGCGTTCATTATACCACTGACCTGTGGCTAGTGGCAAATGAAGATCGGGGAAAGCGCTTATGGTGAGTGTTCGATAACGGTGACACGGGCGCGCTCGTCGATCGGTACAACCGGGGGAGGGGCGGCTGTGATGGGCAGGCGCTGCATAGTGTCCAGATCGTATAGCCCCACGTATAGCGCGTAGGAGGAGGCTTGTTGTTCCGCCGTTGGTGATAAGGCAATCCGGCGGCGATCCATCACAACCTCTCCCGGTCGCCACCGGGTGGTGGGATAACCGCCGTCGCATGGCCAACCGTCGTGTTGTCCCGCCAGCGCTTGTTGCTTCGTCTCATTCGTTTGATGCGCCTGGAGGTGGACGAATACGGTGTAGTTAATTGAGACCGGAGCCAACGAGCGCCAGTATAACGTCAGGTCTAGCGTGTCGTCGTTCATTTGATAGTGGTAGGTCGCCAGTTCGACGACCTCCTCCACGCCTTCGCCGAAGCGCACGCCAGCGGGCGCGCCGGGAATGCGCGCTTCCGTCCCCGGTGGGACGTGAAAGATGGCCGCGAAAGGGTACGGTTCCGGCTCGTGCAAAATCTGGCGGGCGACGAAGCCATCTGGGTAGATCGCTTGGAGGCGTTCTAAACTCGCTCGGTCGTCGAGCAGGAGCAGGGCGAAGGTCGTCTGTTCCGTTGTTCGATGAGGGAAGACCTGGCAAGTGCGACCGTCGTAGGGCTGTATGCCCGGCGTCGTGCGCAGCACAAAATCGACCGTGGGATGGAAGAGATCTGGAGCGACTGGCGAGAGGTAGGCTTTTCCCTCATCGCCGGCTTGCCGGGCCTCCTCCAGCGTCTCCCACAAGCCGACCTGGTACGCCTCGAACATCTCCGGCCGGGCCGGATAGCGGATGAAGAGATCGTGGAGGGTCAGGGATGCGCTGAC
>DAOTUC010000252.1:0-19042 GCA_034437315.1 Anaerolineae bacterium | reverse complement strand
ACCGGCACGCAGCGCTTGACGTACGCCTCGAAGGGGATCTCGTCGATCTGGCCCGGCGGCAGGTCGCGGTGGACGTTCGCCTCCCTGTGGATAACGCGGATGGTCTCGGGCGGCGTCTGCTGGGCCAACGGGGCGCGGGCCGAGGGCAACAAACAAACATCCGGCGCGGGCGTGGATTCGGGGATCGTCGGTTCCCGGGCCAGATCGAAAAGCCACACGTCCCCCGCCCGCTCGAAGGCCAGGTACCGGCCGTCGGGCGACCAGGCGGGGTTGCGCTCCTCCAGGTCGCTGTGGAACAGCAAGCGCTCGCTGCCTGGGTCGTCTGTCTCGACCAGCCACACGTCGGCAGCGGCGGCGGTCTCGGCGCCCCACGGCTGGATGGAGAAGGCCAGCGTCCGCCCGTCCGGCGACCAACTGGGCCGGCTGAAGGTCGCCATTGAGCGCCGGGCCAACCGGCGCGGCGCGCCAGCCCCGGCGGCGTCCACGAGCCACAGGGTTGACGTTGCGCCATCTGCGGATGGCGCGCCATCTACGGATAGCGCGTCACCTACAGATAACGCGCTATCCGTGAAAGAGACGTAGGCCAGGCGCTCGCCGTCGGGTGACCAGGCCATGCTCGTTACAAAGCCTGTCGCTCGCCCGTCGACCGGCAGCGTATGGCGCTCCCCCGGCCGGCGTTGCACGGCCTCGCCGACATCCGACCAGGCCGGCGGTTGTCGCCAATCGGCCGGCCCCACCGTCTGCTCCTCGCCGGTCGCCAGGTCCAGCGTCTGGATATGCCACTGCCCGCCGCCTTCGCCCACGTAACTCAAATAGGCCAGGCGCTCGCCGTCCGGCGCGTAGACCGGGCGGAGGGCGTTCTCGCTGAGCCGGTTGGCCGATCCATCCCGCACGTCGACCGCCCACAATTCGCTCAACGCCTGGCGCGGCGGGCCATCCCCCACGACGCGCCCCCAGCGGGCGACGAGCAGCGCGTCGCCATCGGGCGACCAGGCGGCCAGACGGGAACGCCCGTCGGCGGTCAGGGGCCGGGGATTTGCCCACTCCTGGGCCGTTGCGCTCCCCGCCGCAAGGTGCAGCGTCAACCCACTCAGCATCGCAAGCGCCAGAACGATCGCCAAAACGAGCGTTCCACCTCTGCCCATTCTATTGCCTGTTTTCATCGCACCTCCACCACCACGTCGGACGCCAGCGCCCGCTCCGGCCCAACGTCGCCCCAGATGCGCACGTGGTACAATCCAGGTTGGCCCTCGCAATCCAGGGTCACGCGCCCCGTGAATCGGCCATCATCGTCGACCGTCAACGGGACGACGGCGTAGGACTTGACGTCCGGGTCGTAACCGTGCTGGCGCAGATCGGTCACACTGCGGGCCTGGGGCGACGGCTGGTAGGCTAATTCGATAAACGGGTCGGTCAAGTGCGGCCCCAGGACGCCGGAAAGGGGAACGATCTACCAGTTTAACATTCTTCCAATATACAGACATTCCCCTGTTTCGTCAAGCACAAGATACTGGTGAGCGCGTTTGTCTTATTCTCCCAAAAGGGATAAAATAGATAGAAAGCCCAACACGATAAGGTAGGTCATACACATATCAAACGAGGTGAACCGTATGCAACTTCTCCGACGATCGATGCGAGAGACCGCGTTCCAGTTGGCGCGTCGGGATCTGGCGATGTTCCTGAAAGATCACGAAGAGGAACTCATCCACATCTTTCGGGAAGAACTGCAAAACCTGGACGGTGCCATCCCGGAGGAAAATCTCTTTATCGACATCAAAATGGTCCCCCTGGGGGAAATGATCTTGAGATCGGCCCTTCGAGCAATCAGCCGATTTCTAACCGGTGAGGAATGCCTGGACACAGAGGCCGACGTGAAGGAGATCGAACAATCCGCCGTAATAGCCAAATAGCGCATTAGGGCAAAAGTCACACCTTGCTCCGCTCAAAGCCGCCGTCTCGAGGGCGTCCGACACGGTTTTTGCGCCCTAGACGCCCTTGGGGACGAGGGCTGTGAGCTGTGGAAAAGTCGGTGTGTCACTTTTACCTCAATGCCAAATAGCGTCGCCAGATAGCGAATGACGCGAAACATACCAAGAAGCCTGTTTTAATTCTAAAAAAGGAGATGCGAGATGAAAAACTTTCGATTGATCCTATTAGCCTTCACAGCCCTGGCATTAGCCGCGTTGGCCTGTGGCGGTGGGGAAACAGCCACCCCGACGACACAGCCGACTCCCGCCGTCGCCGAGGCGACTCCCACCCTGATGCCGACGAATACGTCGGAACCTGAGCCGGAAGCCACACCGGAAGCCACGCCAGAGGCTGGAGACGCCAGCATCGAGATCACCAACCTCTCCGGCGTTGATGTGTGGTACGTCTTCATCTCGCCCAGCGACGCCGAGGACTGGGGGGATGATTGGTTGGGCGGCGACCTGATCAACGACGGTCAGACGCACACGATCTCCAACATTCCAGAAGGCGTGTACGATCTCAAAGCGGCCGACGAGAATGGGGAAGCCATTGAGTTATTGTGGGGCGCGGAGATCGTGGGGGATATGACGTGGGATATCAGCGGGTCGGTCACGCTGGAGGTGATCAACAACAGCGAGCAGACCATCTTCTATCTCTACATCACATCTGCGACCAGCGACGTGTGGGGCGAGGACTGGCTGGGCAGCGACATCATCCCTCCCGGCGAGATATATACTGTTTACGACCTTCCGCCAGACGTGTATGACATCAAGGTCACCGATGAGGAGGATACGAGCATCGAAGCGGTCTACAATGTTGACATTGGCAGCGCCAGGGAGTGGACGGTCTACGGCGTCTCGCCGCTGCCCAATAACGCCGTGTTGCGCTTTGAAGAGCGCTTCGAGGATAACCGCAATAATTGGGGCCTCGATACGGAGGATGAGAACGTCTATTACCGGAGACCCGCCGACGGTGAGTACTGCATCCTGATCAAGAGCGACAATTTCACCGCCTGGGAGTGGTATGAGCCGTTCCGCACCGACGAGTTCATAGCGGAGGTCTCGTGCGCCATCTCCGGGGCGGAGGATGCCAGTTGTGGATTAGGCTTTGGACCGGATGGGGATAATATTTACTGGTATGAGATCTCCCCTTACGACCAGACGTTCGCGCTATTCGTCTTGGAAGACGGATCGTGGCAAGATAGCCTGGTCAGCTGGACGACGTCCAGGAATATCAACCCCAGCGGCGTCAATTATCTGAGCATGCAGCGGGTCAACTCCATGGTCTCGCTGTTCGTCAATGGGATCCTGGTGGAGGAGATAAACAGCGATCTCTTCCCAACGGGCCGGGTCGGGCTAGGCGGTTCCACCTACAGCGAGGGGAACGCCACCGTCTGCCTGGACAACCTGAGGGTGTGGCGCTTGGAATGATGCAAGAAACCCTATTCGGCCCAGACACCCTGAGCCACACGATATCGACCGAGGTGCTCGTCTACACCGACGGCGGGAGCGATCCGAACCCCGGCCCTGGCGGCTGGGGCGCTATCATCCGCTGGGAAGGCGCGGAGAAGCGCGAATGGACGCTCAGCGGCAACGACCCGGACACGAGCAACAATCGTATGGAACTCCACGCCGCCATCGCCGCGTTGGGGTTGCTGGAAAGCCTCCTGGGGCGCTGCCAGGTGGCGTTACACACCGATTCGCAATACCTGCGCCGGGGCGTCGTCGAGTGGATGGACGATTGGATCGGTCGAGGCTGGCGCACCAAGAGTAACCGGCCGGTCAAAAATCAGGATCTATGGCGCGTGCTGCACCGCCTGACCCAGGCCCACGACGTCACGTGGCGCTGGGTCAAAGGCCACGCCGGGGATCCACTCAACGAACGGGCCGACCGGTTGGCGACCGCGGCCCGCGAGGCGCTCGGCGGTTGAAACCACGTGCAACGGCGCGTCGCTGCAAAGTCAATCCGTGAAAGCGGATTTTGCACCGCGTCACGACGCGCCGTCTACCGCGCCGCTGACCTGCGCTTCGGCGCGCCGGGCGCGGAAGGTCTCGTTTCTCTCCTCCTGTTGGCGATGGCGCAGGTGAAGTGGACATCCGCCGCCACAGATCGAAAACTCCGGGCACTGGCGGCACTTATCCGGCGCGTAACGACGCTCCCGCAGCCATAGGGCCAGGTCGTGCTCCCATATCGCCTCCCACGGATCGCGCAGGATGTGGCCCAGCGGCTCGTAATAACTCTGGCAGGGGATCACGGCCCCGTCCGGTTCGACGCACATATTGTAGAGCGCGGCGGTGCACGCTTTCACGCCCAACTCCAATTGGAGCGGGGAGAAGGCGCAATACTGGGTGGGCGTGTACCAGATCAAGCGCAAGCCGCGCTCGTCGGCCGCCTGGCGCACCCGTTCCAGAATTGGGACCAATTCCCCCTCCCGGAAACCGGTGCCGACCGTCTCCCCCCGGCCGGCGTAAATCAGGCTGTTGCAGGCGAAGGAGGAAACGCCCAGCGAAGCGATGAAGGCCACCGTCTCCTCAATGGCGGCGACGTTCTCGCGGGTCAACGTGGTGTTGGTCGTGGTGTATAGCCCTTGCGCCACGGCGTTCTCGACTCCCGCCGCCGTCTCCCGCCAGGCACCTGGCGCCGCCGCCATCCCATCGTGCACGTCCTCGGCGTGGGATTCCAGCGTGATCTGGACGTGATCCAGCCCGGCGGCGATCAGCGCCCGCACCAGGGCCGGGTCCGAGAGACGCCGACCGTTGGTCAACAGCCCCGTCACCAGCCCCAGGCCCTCAGCGTGGGCGACCAGTTCGACCAGGTCGTCCCGCAGTGTCGCCTCGCCGCCGGTGAAACAGACGTGCGGTATCCCAATTTCCCGCACCCGCTCCAGGATCGACCGCCAGGTCGCCGTATCCATCTCCGGATGATCGGTCGAGCGGGCGACGTAACAATGGGGGCAGGCGTTATTGCAGCGATAGGTCAGCGCCAGGTCCATCCGGTAGGGGGCTGTGAGGGCGACCGAAAACGGGTCTACTCGCTCCACGTCCAGGCCGATAATGGGGCAGCCGCCCTCCTCGTTTTGGATAAGTTGATTTAATTGGGCTTGCACGCGGCGGAAATCGGCGCGGGCCGAATCCGCGTCGACCTGGTAACGCCGGCGTATCGCGCGGATCGCCTCTTCCTCCGGTTTCTCCTCCAGGACGAACCAGGCGTATTCGGCGGCTGTCTCGTTCAGGTGGAGCACCCGCGAGGCGTTGAGCAACAGGTGGCTGGCGCCCCCGGCGACCAGGCGCAGGTGAAGGCGCAATCGTTCCCCCGCGTCGTCGCGTCGTTCGTAAGCGTACAAGCCTGGAGAGGGCCTATCAAGGCCCTCTCCGCCCCCAAAGATATGCCGCAAGCGCGCCAGCAGAGACACTAGCGCCCCCCGCCGGCGCAGGCGCACGCGCACCCGGCGCAGGCGCACGCGCAGGCGCAACTACTGCCGCCGCCGGATGACCTGCCGCCGGAAGAGGACGACTTGGGCAAGGGATTGGTCACCTTGGTCACCCCACTGGTAAAGCCGGTTACGTTGCTGACGATATTACCAGCGGTCCGCTCGACGCCCCGGACGACGTTAGCCGCGAAAGCTGCCCCGGGCAGCGTCGGCAGTGAGATGGGCTTGCCCGCGCCAGAAGGAGTCGAACGACCGCCTCGCTTGACGCCAGAAGAAGGGGTAGACGTCGCGGCGGCCCAGGGGCGATAATAGCCCCACCACACCGGCGCGTAGACCGGCCCGCTGTGGAAGACGCGCCGCGTGCGATCCTCGAATTTATCGTCCAACATCGTCCATTCCAGATCCTCGTTGAAGTGCTGGCTGCGCACCTCTGGCGCGTCGGCCTCCTCGACCTGTTTCCAGGCCCGGTTCATAATGTCGCGATAGTATGCGACTGTCTCTCGCCGGCTGAACCCTTTCATTTTCTTGTTCACCGTTTTGACCAGATCGACCATCATCTTGCGCAACTGGGGCTCGCTCAAGGCCCCGTCTTTCTTCACCGCTTCCAGGAATTTCTCCTCGTAGGGATGCAAGCCTTCCGGCAGCGGTTCGTTGGCCTGGACTTTTAGCGGGTCGTCGCGCAACACCGTGATAGCCTCTTTCTTGAGCAGGCCGAAGAGGATCATCGTCAACACCTTGTTCAAAGGCGTCTCCAGGAGGATAGACGCCTCGACGGCCGATAACCCCCGCTTAACGCCGACTCCCTCAATCTTCATTGATGGGGGCAGGTATTGCATCTTGCGCTGTCGCTCTCCCCACGCGCTGAACCCGATGATGCCGGCGGCGACCAGTATGATGATGATGAGCGGATTGCAGCAGCAGCCCTGCATAAAGCCCCACACAGCCCCCAGGAAGACCTCGAAACCGGAGGGCGGGGACTGCACCGCCCCCTCGGCGACGTACTGCTGGGGGAAAGATGCGCCGAAGAGATATTGCTGGTCGGGCGCGGCGCTCCCATGGCGCCAGATATAGAGCACCCGGCCCTCGTCGTCCATCATGGCGTCCGGTTGTTTCTGGGGCCAGCGCAAAGGGCTCCCGTGCCAGCGCGGCTCCTCTGGCTGAATGCCCGGCGGCAGATGGAAGCGCACGGTCAGATCGGTCGTCCCGTGCACGAATTGCCCATCGAACCAGGTCGGCGAGAACTGGACGCTGGCGTAATTAGCGTCCTGGCTATCCTCGTAGAGCATGCGCCCGATGTTCTTTATCACCACGTGCACGGTACCTTGATTACCGGGAGCGATCGACTGACTGCCTAGCCATACCGCTACGCCATCGACGTAATCCGATTTCTCAATTTCGATGGCGGGGATCCCGTCCACGTAGGCGCTGACGTCGGAAAGTTGATAATGTGTGTTGGGCAATCCCACGTCCACCACGTCGATAGGGTGCGCGCCAGGGTCGCAGGTAAAGGTGAACCAGTAATCGAGATCCATAGATCCGTCCTGGTTAACCCAGACGTCCACGACTTCTTTATCGAGGGAAAAGGAATAATCCTGGGCATAGGCGCTAAAAGGCAAAAACAGCAACCCATACAACAGAAGCACCCGAAGCAATGACTTCATACACGTCGTCCACTGGATTTTTGTTATCCGCATACCAAACGCCTCCTTCCTAGGCCATCTCTCACCACTTCGGTTCCTCTACGAGCTGATACGAGGCTCCGCAATATGGACAGGATATGAAAATCGCTCCCTCTTGAAGGGAAATACTATCTTTCTCCAACTGGCCCCCGCATTTGCGGCAGGTCATTGTCTCCAGCGCCACGTCGCCGCTGAGGTCGATCTTCTGGATGATTTCCTGGGGCGGCGCGGTCGGTTTAGGCTCGCGGAATTTGACCAGCGCAATGATGCCCAATCCAATGCCCACCAGGACGAGACCGATGAAGAACCATTCCACCTTGCTCCCTTCACTGAAAGTCGCCAAGATGAAGAGCACGCCAAAAAGCACCAGTATGGCGGCGACGACGTAGCCGATGATTTTGCCAGCAGACATAAATGACTCCTTCCTTGTAGTTAATCCTCTTCCCGCTGATAAGCTATCTGACCGTCCACCATGACCATCTCCGGGACGCTGTGATAATCCAGGGGGTGCGCGCTAAAAATGACGACGTCGGCGTCCTTGCCGACCTCCAGGCTGCCGACTCGCTCGTCGACGCCGATGATTTCGGCGGCGTTGATGGTGATGGCCTTCAGCGCCTCGTCTTCCGGCATGCCCTCGCGCACGGCCAACGCGGCGTTGATCGTCAGGTACTTGACCGCCGACGATTCATCCGTCTGGATCGCTACCTTGACCCCCGCCTTGGCCAATAGCCCCGGATTCTTGGGCGTCATATCCTTGAGCTCATATTTGACGCGCGAGAAGAAAATGGGCCCGACTGTGACCGGGATGCCTTTTTCAGCCAGAATGTCGGCGATTTTGTAACCCTCGGTGGCGTGTTCCAGGGTCAGGTCGAGGTCGAACTCCTCGGCGATGCGGATGGCGGTTAGCATATCGTCGGCCCGGTGGGCGTGGATGCGGGCCTTCAACTCGCGCCGCAACATCCGGCCCAGCGCCTCCAACTTGAGATCCCGTTCCGGCCGCTGGGGGGCTTTGGCTTCTTCGTCTCCATTCCCCGCCTCTACCCTGGCCTGATAATCGGCCAGATCCTCCTCGTAGCGCCGCCATTTCTCCAGGTAATTCTGGGCGTCCACCAGCGCGGCCCGCAGGACGCCCGCGTTCCCCATCCGGGTAGAGGGTGTCTTCTTCTGCTCGCCGTAGACCCGCTTGGGATTTTCACCCAGGGCCAGTTTCATCCCGGCCGGTTCGACCAGGATCATCTGCTCTACGCTGGGCCGGGGGCGGGTCTTCAGGCAGATCCACTGCCCGCCCACCAGGTTGGCGCTGCCCGGCCCGGTGAGCACGGTCGTCACGCCGGCCGCCAGCAACTCGCCGAACGCCTGATCGTCCGGATTGACCGCATCCAGCGCCCGCAGGTGGGGCGTGATGGGATCCGTCATCTCATTGCCATCCGCTTCCTGCCAGCCGATCCCATCGGGGAAAACGCCGACGTGGCAATGGGCGTCAATCAATCCGGGCGTCACCACTTTGCCCGCCGCGTCGTACACCTGGGCGTCGTCGGGCGCTTCCACGTCTGCGCCGACCGCCGCGATGCGCCCGCTCTCCTCGTCGACGAGCACGTTCCATCGTTCAAACGCGCCCTCTTTCGTCATCACGTCTCCATTGATGATCGCAATCACGTTGCAAACCTCCTCAAAGAATTATACGAATAGAACAGGATAAAGTCGCTCAACGGGCAGGCTGAACAGTTGATCACGTCTCACGCTTCACTTTCTGTCCCAGCGCGTAGAAGGTGGGCACGAACAGCACGCGGTTCCCTTCGATGAGCGCCTGGCGGTCGATCTCGCGCCAGCGGCGCAATTTTTCCGGCGGAACCAGCCCGTCCAGGTCTTGTTGGCGCATCGCCCACTCGGCGTCGAAACCTTTCCCCGGCGGGACGGCGCGATCCCCGGTGCAATCCCAACGGCCGGCCATCACGCCCGCCGTCGTCTGCAAACCGGCGGCGACGAAAAGCTCCCCCAGCCGCCGCCCCGTCTCCGGTTCTGCGCCCTGGCGGCGCAACGCCTCGGTTTGCCAGCGCCCCAGGGAGACCAGCGCCGGCGGGTAATCGATTCGGCCGCCGTAATCCGGTTCGGCGCAAGCCGCGACGTAGCCGCCCGTTCTTAACACCCGCGCCATCTCTCGCACGCCTCGCGCCGGGTTGGCCAACCAGAGGAGCAGGAAATGGCAACACACCACGTCGAACGAATGGTCCGGAAAGGGCAAGCAATGGGCGTCGCCCTGGACGTAAGCCGCGCCGTCCCGTCGTTCTCGGGCGAAAGCCAACGTCTGGGCGTCGATGTCCACCCCGATCACGCGGGCCGGTCCCCATCGGGTCAATGATCCGGTGAGCGCGCCGGTCCCGCATCCCACGTCCAGGACGGCGTCGGCCCGTGCCAACCCCACTTGCCGGTAAATCCAGGCCCGCGTTGATTGGGTCCAACCGGCCTGCACTGTAAACCAGGCATCCCATTCCGACGGGGCCAGGTCAAGCGCCATCACGCCTCTAGCGCCGCCAGCTTCTCCCGCTCCGGATGACGCCAGATCGATTCCCACGAATCGCGCAATAGATTCCCCAGCACGACGTTGTAACCCTGGGCGGGCAGCGCGTCGCCGTCCGGCTCGACGTAGAGATGCTGCCGAACGACCTGTTGGGCGGACAACCCCGTTTCGATTTCCACCGGATTTAGATGTGAGTAGGGCGCCGCCAGGTCCCAGATCAGGGTCATATTGTGTGTGTAGACCGCTTCCTGGGCCTCATTCAACGCGCGTTTCAGTTCCTCGGTGTGGGCCTCATCCAATTCCAACGGGCTGCTGAGTGCGACGGCCGGCGCGCCCAAATCGGCCACGTGGGCGACTGTCTCCACAATTGAATCCGCGTTCTCCGGCCGGACGACGATGTGAACGACGACGTAAATATCCCCCGCCAGCGCGTTCTGCAAGCCGGTCATCGTCTCGTTCCAGCTGCCCGGTCGCCCCAGGGCGGCGTCGTGAATGTCCGCCCGATGGGAGACCAACGTGATTTGCAGGTGGTCCAGGCCCGCGAGGAGGAGCTCGTTCAGATAAGTCTGGTCGCGTAAACGTCGTCCGTCGGTCAGCAGGCCGGTGACCATTCCCAATTCCTCCCCGTAGATCACCAGGTCCACCAGGTCGTCGCGCAGCGTCGGCTCGCCGCCGGTGAAGCAGATATGGGGGGTTCCCACATCCCACAACGAGCGGATCGCGCGTTTCCACTCGCTCGTAGACAATTCCTGATCCACACGATGGTCGGCCTCGGGATCCAGCCCGCCGGTCTTATCCATGCGGTAGGTCAAGGCCAAATCGACGCGATAAGGCGCAGAGGTATCGGCCGAGAAGGGCGCTACCCGATCAATCCCCAGATAAGTGACCGGATCCAGATCCTCCATGGTCGAAAGCATCAGGATGTGATCCCGCAACTCTCGAAGGTCGGTCCGGGCCGTGGCAGACTTAACCCGGTATCGACTCACGATCTGGTTGACTGCCTCATCCTCGGAAAGGCCCTGGATGAGCAAGCGGGCGTACTCCGTAGCGGTGCGGTTCAAGTGTAAAATCGTCGCCGCGTTGATGACCAACAGACCCCGTCCATCTTCCTCGATGCGCAAATGTAAACGATACTGCTCGTCCGCCTCGGGCGGCGTCCGGTAATGCAGCACCTCCGGTTTCAGCGGTTTAGCAGGCCTAAACCACGCTTTGACCCTATCCAGTAAAGACATCACCTTCCCTCCTCGCTTTGTATGAAAACTCGTTACACCTCGACCTCTGAGGCTTCAGTTTACCACGAATTCAGCGCCAAATCAAGCGGCCCATTCGTCGATCCGGGTGCTTAAAAGGCCGGCGCTCCCATCGCTGATTCGCTATTCGCTCATTCGCCCGTTCGTGATAAAATAGATGAGAAAATGTTCCTGGGAGCTTCCCCAGATCAGGAGAAGATACGATATGATCCAAGCAATCAATCCCTTAACCAAAGATAAGTTTGACAACCAACCCGTTATCTCTTATACTACAACTGAACTAGATTCTTCTGAGGAGCATAGCTGTGACAATAGCAGTGGCCTGTAATTTAGCTGATGGTGTCGTTATGGGCGTCGATAGTGCCCTTACCATTCACGGCGCGGTTGACACGCCTACTGGACCACAAAATGGAATCGTGAAAGTCTATAACGACGCAGAAAAATTGTTCCCTCTTCATGAACTGCCATTAGGGATTGCCACATATGGTATAGCAGTACTTAAATCACGCACAATCGACAGCTACATCAGGGAGTTTGAACACAAATGTACCGAGACCGAGGTGCAGGACTGGTCGATTCATAAAATATCTACAGAGTTATGGTCTTTCTTCAACAAAAAGTATCAGGACACGTTTGCTGCTGTTTTAGAGCAAGAGCATGGTAAGCCATTTGACGAAATTATCCCAGAGCATCGGCCAGGACTAGGATTAATGGTAGGAGGTTTCAGTCCTGATCAATATCTTTGTGAACTTTGGGACGTTTCTGTTCACGCGAACAGTGCTGAAGATGGAGTCACACAAACACGGGTACCTGGTGACTTTGGCAGCAGTTGGCGGGGTCAAGTAGAAGGAATCCGTCGCTTCCACAAGGGCTTCTCCTTTGGACATCTAGATTCTATAATCCAGGCCTTTCTCGATCATTATGACGTAAAAATGGACGATGAACTATCAGAAAAGATTAAAGCCATCGTTCAATCGGCCGAGTACGTTATCCCGTGGGGCGGCATGCCCTTGCAAGAGGGCATTGACTACGTCAAATTCTGCTTAGACATTATGATCAATCAAACCAAGTTTGTCATAGGCGCTCCCACGTGTGGTGGAAACGTTCGTATAGGCGTTGTCCAGCGTGATAAGGGATTTGAGTTCGTAACAGATACAGACTTTGAAATCCGGACGATTTAAGGAGGTGAATGATGACAATCATCTCAGACGTGATAAACCGTGATTCCGATAGCAGGAACCTCTGTTCTGAACGACACATCGTCCGAGAGATTATGTCGTATACACCGACCATTTACGTCGTTCCCAAGCTTAACGAAACCGTATCTTATAGCCCTGATCGTCGTACCAACCCAAACCCTGCGTTATCGAGCGTATGGGGGCCTAACGATGCGATATGGCGTGACCATCAGGGTTCCATACAACACAGACAACTTCGTCCTGAAATAATGAAAAGCCTGCAACGCAGCCTGGTAGAGAACGCCGATGTATGGGCAGAGCTTTCAAGACGTTAACTATTGCTGACATTGTAGCTGTCAATCACGCGATGATTACGACATTCGGTGGCTTCTTCGTTGAAGCTGACGAGAACTTAGGGAACCCTGGATCGCTTGAGCACGTGTTAGAAGCAATCCAGGGTTCTCTTTTTGGTCGAGATCTGTATCCTACATTGACTGAAAAAGCCGCGGCGCTTTGTTGGAGGATCATTAGGAGCCACGTCTTCCATGATGGCAACAAGCGTACCGGTATGGAAGTATGCCGACTTTTCTTGGATTTAAATGGCTATATGATGCGAATTGATCGAGATGTCATCAGAATGGCCGTAGCTATCGCTAATGATCGCGTCTCATTCGACGAATTCGTAGAATGGGTTACAGATAGAACAGAACCCAACCCACCTCACTTAAATAAATCCAAAGCGAGGTCAACGTGAATCAATTCGAACGCGCAACACCGGAAATCATCGAAGCTCGGCTGGACAAGTCTCCGGCCGACGTCATCCGCCTGACCGACCAGCACACGAAAGCGGTCCAATCGTGGTTGCCCACCCGCTACCCCCGGGCCGCCCGCTTCGACGGGCTGGGCGTCACGGCTGGCTCCAGCGGCCTGGAGGTCTCGCTCCTCAACCTGGCCCTGGGCAGCGACTATCCGCCCGTCGCCGACGAGACGATCATCGCCGCCGAGATCCAGGCGGTCCAACGATTCTTCGCCGAGCGCGGCGTCCCGTGGTATTGGTGGATCGGCCCCAATCCCCGCCCCCGCGACATCGGCCGGCATCTCGCACGACACGGTATGGGCTTCGACCCGCCCACCCTGCCGGCGATGGCGGCGCCCTTACCGGCGATTGAAACCCCGGAACTCAACCCCGCCGCCGAGGTCTGGCTGGCGGATTGCATAGAGGATTTGCAGGCCGCCAGCACGATTCGCCGGATCGCCTTTAATTTCCCGCCGGGGGTCGCCCTGGACTACTTCGAGTCTATGGCCGAGAATTGGTTGCGCGGGGATCCGGCCCGGCTCTACATGGCCCGGTTGAATGGCGGCCCCACAGCCGCCATCGGCGCGCTGATCATGGGCTACGGCTTGCCCGGCGTTTACATCATGGCCACGCTGCCCGAGTGGGGGCGTCACGGGCTGGGCAAGGCCATCCTGAACCGCATCCTCTCCGACGCCGCCGTCCGAGGCCACGACGTGATCGCCCTCACCGCCGGGCCCAAGGGATACCCGCTCTACCGGCAGTTCGGTTTCGAGCACGTCTTCGACTATGCCATCTACCGCCCCGTCGAGGAGGACGCATTTGAATGAGGAGCAGACCATCGCCGCCCGGATGTACGCCAACGAAGGGCCGCTGCAAGTGCGCATTCGAACTCACGAACGGTACACCCAGCCCCCGGTCGATTTCCCCGCCTGGGTGGTCGATCGCGTTCCATGGCGCGGGGACGAAGTTGTATTAGACGTCGGGTGCGGTTCGGGGGCCTACGTCGCGCCGGTCAACGCCCGGCTACGTCTTCCCGGAGGCGGCCCCGGCGGCGGCCTACGTCGACAGCTTGCGCCTCGCCTACGCGCCGCTGCTCCCTGAGGGGTTGGCGTGGGAGTGCTTGATGGCCCAGGTCGAGCGGCAGATTGAGCGCCAGATCGAAGAGGCGGGCGTTTACCGGGTCGCCAAGGCGGCCGGCGTCTTCATCGCCCTGCGCGAGTCTTGACGCCCCTGCTCCGAATATTGCTCTGCACCTCCAGGACCTCTTCGGTAATGTGCTCCTGGCGGATGGCGTGATAGCGGAGTTCCAGCGCCGCCATGCGCTCGTCGAGATTGTTGATGGCCGCATCCATCGTTTGCAATCGGGCGCCGTGCTCGCTGACCATCGACTCGATCAGGGCCAGGTAGAGCCGGGTAGCCAGGTGTTCCCACAGGAGGAATTGTTGGAGCGCCTGGCGCTTGCTGCCGAGAATCAAGCCCTCGGGTATTGGACGTGATTGGAAGGTGATTTGCGTCAGGTCCGGAGGGAGCAAGCGCATCACTACCCCCTCGTAGCTGCCGAAAGAGACGAACTTGTTGTGCAGCAGAAACAGCTCTCCGATGGCTCCCGATTCGTAGAACGCCTTGATCCGGGTGATGACGTCCCGCGCCGCGACGAACGAGACCGCGTGGGACAGCGGGAAGCGCTCTGTGTGCAAGATCTCACATCCGGCCTCGCGGAACAATCGCTCACCGTACCCGCCCAAGGAGATGATCTTGACCCGGCGGCCCTGTCTACGCCAGCGCCGGGTGAGGTCCAGGGCCTGGCTAACCAGGCCGCTGTTAAAGGCGCCGCACAGCCCCCGGTCGGAGGTCAGCGTGATCAACCCGATGTCCCCGCCTCCGGGTGACGAACCTGGAGCGGACGCTTCCCGATGGCGCCAGGCGTTGGCGCTCGATTCCAGCGCTAGGATTAGCCCCAGTTGCTCGTCGACAGCGTTGGCGTAGGTCTGGGCCGCACGCAGGTGGCTCCGGGCGCGCCGCCAGCGAATGGCCGACATTGCCCGGATAGAGCGAAGCAGGTGCCGGATGTCTTCCATACCCTCGAGACGGGTCTCTATTTCGGTGAGCGTCTGCATACGTTCAATCTCCGGCGGGCTCTGTAAATTCTTCCCAATCCATCACACGAGTTTGGAAGCGCTTCAATGCCTGCTGGAGATCGTCCTCCAGCGCTTGTCGCCAGTGACCGGCCGCAAACTCAACCAGTAGCCCGGCGTAATGTCTTTGAAGATATTGGAGGAAGTGCGCCTCGAACTCAAGCGCCTGGTCAACAGGGACGTCGTCAAGGTAGCCCTGGGCCGCTGCGTAGATGATCGCCACCTGGTGCGCCACGGGCAGGGGTTCGAACTGAGGCTGGGTCAGTACAGCCCGCACTCGTTCTCCCCGGGCGAGTTGGCGCCGCGTCTCCGGGTCCAGTTCGGTGCCAAAACGCGAGAAGACCCGCAGTTCCAGGTATTGAGCGACGTCCAGGGCCAGGTTCCGCGATACGGCCCGCATGGCGTCGTTCTGGGCGGCGCCGCCCACCCGGGAGACCGATAGCCCGATGTCGATGGCCGGGTGAACGCCCTCGTCGAAGAGCTTGGCGCTGAGGTAGATCTGGCCGTCGGTGATCGAGATCAGGTTGGTCGGGATGTAGGCGGAGATGTTTCCGGCCTGGGTCTCGACGATGGGCAGGGCGGTCATGCTGCCGCCGCCGTATTCCTTGGATAGCCGTGCCGAGCGCTCCAGCAGCCGGGAGTGGAGGTAAAAGACGTCGCCGGGATAGGCTTCTCGGCCCGCCGGTCGCTCCAACAGGAGTGATAGCTGCCGGTACGCCACGGCGTGTTTCGACAGGTCATCGTAGATGATCAGGACGTCCTGCCCCTTATGCATGAAGTGCTCGGCTATCGCGCAACCGGCGTAAGGCGCCAAGTAGCTCATCGAGGGGGAGGCCTCGGCGCTGGCGGCGACCACGACGGTGTAGTCGAGGGCATTATGCTCCCGGAAGGCCTGCACGATCTGCGCAACGGTCGACATCTTCTGGCCGATGCAGACGTAGACGCACTTGACCCCCTGGTCCTGCTGATTGATGACGGCGTCGATGGCGATGGCCGACTTGCCGGTCTGCCGGTCGCCGATGATCAACTCCCGTTGGCCACGGCCCAGCGGGATGATCGAATCGATGGCCTTGGTACCGGTTTGCAGGGGTTGGTCGATGGGCGTGCGTTGCACGAAGCCCGGCGCCGGGTACTCGATGGGATGGCGGGAGTCGGTCTCTAGCGGGCCCTGATCGTCGATGGGCTGCCCGATGGCGTTGACGACCCTTCCCAGGAGCGCCTCGCCCACCGGGACGTCGACCACGCGACCCGTTTCATACACGACGTCGCCTGCCTGGACCCCTTCACCGGCGCTCAGGAGCACGCATCCCACGTAGTGCTCGTCCAGATCCATCGCCAGGCCGTAGGTGCCATCGGGAAAAACGACGAGTTCGTTGACCATGACCCCATGCAGTCCCGATACGAGCGCGACGCCATCGCCCACCTGCCTGACCATCCCTACACTTTGGGCCAGCAGCCGGTAACCAAAACGAGCGACGAGTGATCGCAGGTCTTGAATGTTCTTCGCGGTATCCATATCCCCATACTCGCTGAGGTTGTGGATTTGCTGGCGTTTCTTCTTGACCAAGCGCTCAATGCTCTGGAGGACGTCAGCCGTGTGCAACGGCTCTTGTTCCTCCTGGGGCGCTGTTTCCCTTATCGGTAGGGCCTCGGGCATTCTCATTGTGCGTTTTCCTGGTAACGTTTTTGTAACTGCAAAACCTGGCCGTGCAGGCTGCCATCAATGCGCACATCCTCCAGGCGCAGCACAGCGCCGACGACCAACGCCGGATCGACCTGGTAGGCTAAAGAGAGCGTGCGGGCAGGCGCCGTATCCAGAATCGCGGCAAGACGGGCTTGATCGGTCTCGGTCAAGGGGGTCGCCGAGGTCACCTCGGCGACGATTTCCTCATCGGAGGCGCTGGCGTCGATGTGCGTGACGAGATTGACGTGGCGCAGTTGTTCCAGGAAGCAGTCCATATAAGCTTGCTGCAACGCTGTCGTCTGGACGTCGGTGATGGTCTGTTCGACCATCTGGGCGGCCAACGCCCCGATCTCGGCGCGGTGTTGTTGAAGCGCCTCGGCCCGCTTCCGCTTGAGCGCCTCCTCGGCCTGGTGGTCCAGGGCCTCAATCTGGGCCTGGACTTCCTGGAGCATCTGCTGGCGCGTCTGTTCCACCACGATCCGGGCTTCATTCTTGCGCGTCGCGATCTCAGCCTCAAGATTTTCTTGTTTTTGCTCATAGTCCACCCGCAGCGCCTCTGCCTCTCGCCGGGCGGCGTCGGCGGCGTCCAGTTGCCGGGTCGTTTCCTGCGCCCGTTTCGCCAGCACAGCTTGCAGCGGTCTGATGATGAAGCGCATGAGGATGTAGGCCAGGATGAAGAAATTGGCCATTTCCAATAGGATCGTGCTTAAATTCAGATCAAGCATAATTGCCTCGTGCTTCTTTCGATTTCGTTAGTTTCCCAGGATGAAGTTTCGCATTGGATTTGCAAAGATCAGGATGAGGATGACGGCCAGCACGTAGATGGCCAGCGACTCCAACATCGCCAGGGAGAGCAGGACGATGCTGTTGATTCTATCTCCGGCCTCGGGCTGCCGGCTGATGGCCCGCAGGCCGCTGAGCGCGACGATGGCCTGACCGATGGCCGGCATTGTGATCCCCACGATAATGCCCGGCCCGGCTACCAATACGGTTACGATGACGAAGATCTTATCCCAGGGTAATGTACTCCAATCCATGATAAAGCTCCTTATTCTTGTATGTGCGTGGCTCACCTGTGGGCCTTGACGGCCCCGCCGATGTAGACGCAGGCGAGCAATGTGAAGATATAGGCCTGTAACAGCCCGGTAAAGATACTGAACAGCATCATCGGCACCGGGACGACAAAGGGCGCGATCATAAAGAGAATTGCGATGATGATCTCCTCGCCCAGGATATTACCAAAAAGCCGGAAGGTAAGGGAGAAGGTGCGGGCGATTTCACTGGCGATCTCAATGGGCAACATAAGAAAGATCGGTTGGACGTAATGTTTGAGGTATCCCCATAGCCCCTGGGTACGGACGCCGAAGTAGGGCACGCTGACGAAAACGATCAAGGCCATCGCCACCGGCGTGTTGATGTCCGGCACCGGGGAATGTAACCCCGGTATCAAGCCCAGCAGGTTCGAGCCGCCGACGAATACGGCCAGCGTCGCGATCAGGGGCAAGAAAATAGACGTATCATCAGCGCCCACGTTTTGGCGGATGAGCCCGTCGATGGCCCGAATGAATAGCTCAATCGCGTTCTGGGCCGGCCCCGGCCGCACGTGGAATGAGCGACCGATGAAAAACGCGACCACACCGATGAAAGCGATCATAATCCACGTGTTGATCACCGTGGAGGTCACCACCAATGGCCCCAGATTGAAAACCGGGTGGGGTGTGATCTCTTCAGTTACAAGCGTTTCTTCAGCCTCTTGGGGGCCTTGCAAGAAAGAGCTAATCACACCCATCGTTATCACCACTATGATCAGGAGGATCAACGCGCCTGGTTTATCGATTCCCTTCATCTTGTGCCTCCCTTGCTCGTTCTTGCTCGTTATTCTCTTTGGACTCTTTAACTTGGCCGTGCTCTATGTACAGCGTGTACAGGTTGCTGAAGGCGACGAGTATGCCCAGCACGAGCAGGCTCAGGGTCCAGGTGTAGTCCTCGCCGAAGCGATCGTCCAGGTAGCGCCCCAGTAGAACCCCGCCCACGATAGGGAAGGCCAGGTTCCAAGCCAACGTCATCACATCCGCCGCCAATCGGGCGAAATTAGAGGCTGTTGCTGCCTTAGAGGATTTGCCGCCCGATGGGACGTCTGCTTCGTCGTAAGACGACCCGTTATCCATATCGCTCACGTTCCTTCTTCAATCACGGTCACGTCCCGTAGGGTGTGTTCCAGCGCGGCGCGCGCTTGGGTCAATTCCAGCTTGGCTTCCTGGGCTATACGGACCAGTTCGGTCGCTTGTTGTTGCAAGTCCTTTTGCGCTGTGTCTATATCGTCGCCTTCTTCCGCCGCCGCCGTCAAGACCAGCACCCGGTCCGGCTCGCCGGGCCGCTTCTGGACCTCAATGGTCCCCTGGTA
>DAOTUC010000251.1:0-6892 GCA_034437315.1 Anaerolineae bacterium | reverse complement strand
AGCGCGCATTTCCTCCGGCGAATCGATATCGCCGTAAAGCATGTAGCGCCAGATGCGCGCCTCCAGCCCGACCTCGGACAGATCGGACACGTGCGCCTCCGAGAGCGGTTCCAAGCGCACGATTTCGCCAGTCAACGTGATGGGTTGAATATGCATCAGCATTTGAGTACTTTAGAAGGACACGGATAGGCAGAATTTACGGATCAGGCGAGGACAGGACAAAGCCGATAGCGCTTATGACGTTTTGTCCTCGCAAAATGATGGATGATCCGCAAATCCTGAAAATCCGTGTGCTCGCCACATTAGTGCTGCGTCATCCAAGTTAATGGGAATGGGAATGATGCTCGAAGTGGGTGGGGCGGAATTTGTATCCGTAGATAATGGCTCCTTCGGCGCTTTCCTCCTGGATTTTCCTCGTGACCATCTCCACCGGCATGCCGACGCGGATCTGTTCGGCGTCCACGTCGGTCAGTTGCGCGGTGACCATCGGACCTTCCTCCAACTGCACCAGCGCCACGGTGTACGGCACGTATTCCTCGAACCCCCGGGGCGGCGTGTAGACGGTGCTGTAGGAATAGATCTCCCCCCGGCCGCTGAAGCGAACGGGCGTCTTGGCCGGCGCTTCACACGCCGGGCAGACGTCGCGGGGCGGGAAAATGCGCTCACCGCACTTATCACAAATCTCACCCTCTAAACGGTATCGTTGTTGCTGCAATCGCCAATTTCTCGGTACTCCCATGATAAAACCTCCTAAATGATATTGCTTATCGTATACACTGATCGTACTTGCCCCCGCCGGACTACAGACCCAACGCTTTCGGCGCGGACGGTTGTCCGTTTTGAATGAACGGGGCCAGCTGTTTTGAACGAACAGGGTCAGCGCTTACATTTTTTCCAGGATATGCGTCACGACTGTCGCGCCGCTGCCCCCGACGTTTTGCGCCATGCCCCACTGGGCGTCAGCCACCTGGTTGGCTCCCGCCAGGCCGCGCAATTGCTGGACGACCTCGACGACCTGGTAGACGCCTGTGGCGCCCACCGGATGGCCGCGGGCCTTCAACCCGCCCATCGTGGCGATGGGGATGCGCCCCTCAATGCCGATCTCGCCATTCACTGCGACCTGCGCCCCCTGGCCCTTCTCGGCGAAACCGGCCGCCTCCAGGCTCAACGCGGCCATGATGCTGAACGCATCGTGCAGCTCGAATAGGTCGACGTCGCCGGGCGTGATACCGGCCTGTTCGTAGGCCCTATTCGACGATAAAATCGCCCCATCCAGGACCAGCGGGTCCCGCCGGTCGTGCACGGCGATCGTGTCGGTTCCCACGGCCGAGGCGGCGATGCGCACCGGCGCCGCCGAAAGCGTGCGCGCTGCGTCGGCCGGGGCCAGCACGAGCGCCGCCGCGCCGTCGCAGATGGGGGAGCTATCGAGCAGGTTGATCGGATCGCAGATCATCTTCGCCTGGGCGAAGCGCTCCGCCTTGACGGGGAAATGGAACATCGCGTGAGGATTGTTGACCGCGTTCTTGTGAGCGTTGACGGCGAAAGCGGCGAAATCCTGATGCGGGCATCCATATTCGTGCATATATCGACGCATCAACAGCGCGTTGATGGCGACGAAGGAAACCCCCTGGGCCGCCTCGTAATCGCTGTCGGCCGCCATAGCCAGCGCGGTCGTGGCGTCCGGCCCCAGGGCGTCGGTCATCTTCTCCACGCCGACCGCCACGACGATGTCGGCCAATCCGCTGGCGACCGCCACGTATCCCATGCGCAAGGCCGCCGCGCCAGATCCACAGGCGGCCTCAATCTTGAACGCCTCGACGCCGCGCAATCCGGCGAAGTCGGCGACCAGCGCCCCCAGGTGTTCCTGTCCGTTCAATGCGCCCGATAACATATTGCCCACGTAGAGCGAATCGACCTGGTTGACGCCGGCGTCCGCCATCGCCGCTTGCAGCGCGTACAGCGCCAGGTGTCGCAAACCGATGTCCCAATGCTCTCCAACTTCCGTCTGTCCTACCCCAATGATCGCTACGTCTCTCATTTTCTCAACTTCCTGGTAAATCGCACATACATCCCATAATCAATTAGCACGCGCCGGTCGACGTAATCGCGCGTCATTGGCGCCCGTTTTCGTCTCTCTGTGATCGCCTCGGTGACGCGGAACGAGAACCCATCGGAACCGGCCCCGGAACCGTAACTCACCGCCAGCACCCGATCCCCCGGTTTGGCCGCGTCCAACACAGCGGTCAGGCCGATGAGACAGGAGCCGGCGTAGGTGTTGCCGATCTCATTGACCAGCAGGCCCGGGGCGATCTGTTCCGGCCGGAAGCCCAACTGGCGGGCGACCTTCTGCGGGTATTTGGCGTTGGGCTGATGGAAGACGGCGTAGGCGTAATCGTCAGGCGCCGTCTCCAGCGCGGTCATCAATTCCCGTGCCGCCGCCGCCGAGTGCTTGAAATAGGCCGGTTGTCCGGTGAAGCGCCCCCCGTGCGAGGGGTAGTGCTGGTAGGCCCGCCGCCAGAAGTCCGGTGTGTCGGTGACGTAGGAGATCGAGCCTTCGAGGACAGCCAACGCCTCATCGGCCGGCCCGATCAAGAAGGCACCGCCGCCCGCGCCGGCCGTGTATTCCAGCGCGTCGCCGGGCCGCGCCTGGGCGGTGTCCATCCCGATGGCGAGCGCGTAGCGGGCCATTCCAGAGCCCACGAAACCGATGGCCGCCTGAAAGGCCTCGGTTCCGGCCTTGCAGGCGAATTCCCAATCGCCGGCCTGGGTGTAGGGGCTCGCGCCGATCGATTCGGCCACGATGGTCGAGGTCGGCTTGACGGCGTAGGGATGGGATTCGCTGCCCACCCAGACCGCCCGAATGAGGGTCGGGTCCAGTTCTGGCGCGCGGGCCAGGGCGTTACGGGCCGCCTCCAGGGACATCGTCACGACGTCCTCGTCGGGGCCCGGCGCCGATTTTTCCTTGATCGGCGCCATGTCGGGATCGCCGGCCCACACCCGCCCGATCTCTGTGGACGGC
The DNA here is from genome assembly GCA_034437315.1 of Anaerolineae bacterium. Taxonomy (GTDB): domain Bacteria; phylum Chloroflexota; class Anaerolineae; order B4-G1; family B4-G1; genus DSAR01. The sequence continues at coordinate 3,873 of DAOTUC010000251.1, read as the reverse complement.
AGCCGGTATCGCGGCGCGTAAGCGCCATAACCGACGACGCCCACATCTCGTGCTGGTTTAAGGATATTCATTGAATGGTTCTCTTTCATTATGTCAGTTGCAAGTTAAGCTGTTATTGTTCCTGGCGTAATTGGCTCAAAATCTCCTGGGCGCGATTGACGCGGATGTTCCCTTCGGCGATCATTTGCTTGACCAGTTGGGGGACTTCGTCCCCCGCGGCGCTGGCGGCGAGCGCGACCTGCCGGGCGTGAAGCCGCATGTGGCCTCGCTGGATGCCCTCCGTCGCCAACGCGCGCAGGGCAGCCAGGTTCTGGGCCAGCCCCACCGAGGCGACGATTTCCGCCAGCTCGCGGGCCGTCTGCACGCCCAGGATCTTGAGCGCCAACCGGGCCGTGGGGTGGACGCGGGTCGCGCCGCCCACGATCCCCAGCGCCAGGGGCAACTCTAGCACGCCCGCCAGGTTCCCCTGCGCGTCAATCTCCCAGGCGCTCAGGCTGGTGTAGCGGCCGGAACGGGCGGCGTAGGCGTGGGCGCCGGCCTCGACGGCCCGCCAGTCGTTGCCGGTCGCGATGACGACCGCGTCGACGCCGTTCATAATCCCCTTGTTGTGCGTCGCGGCGCGGTAGGGATCGGCCGCGGCGAAGGCCCAGGCCTCGACGACGCCCCGCGCGACTTGCTCCCCGGAGAAATCGCGGAAACCCAAGACCTCGGTCGGGATCGTGCAGCGCGCCCGCGCCAGGCGCCGGTCGGCCAGATTGGAGAGGATGCGCAACAGGACCCGCCCGCCCGTGATCTCCTCGATCTGGGGGGCCAGGGCCTCGCAAGCGGTGTTGACGGCGTTGGCGCCCATGGCGTCCCGGCAATCGAAGATTAGATGAAGCGCCAGCATCGGGCCGGCGGGGGTGTGTTCGAGCACGCGGGCCGTCAGGTCTCGGGCCCCGCCGCCCAATCGGACGATGACGGGATCGCTCTCGTCGGCCAGCGCCAGCAGTTCGTCGCGCGCCGCCAGCAGGTCGAAACGGGCTGCCCAGGGATCGGCGAGATCAAGCACCTGTATCTGGCCGATCATCTCCGGCTCGTCGGCCACGGCGCGGAATCCGCCGCCGGCGCGGGCCAATTTGGCGGTGAAGGATGCGCCGGCGACCACCGACGGTTCCTCAATCACCATCGGCGCCAGCACGTCGCGCCCGTTGACGACGAAGTTGACGGCGATCCCCAGCGGCAGGCTGTACAGGCCGACGACGTTCTCGACCATCTGCTCGGCTCGCGCCAGGTCCAGCCCCATCGCGCTGTGCAGGGCGTCCGTCTCCTCGTCGGTGAGATCAGCCCGCCGGGCGACGCGGGCGACCCGCTCGTCCAGCGGCAGGTTATAAAATCCCGGCAAACGGGAAGACGCCTTCATAGACGCTGTCATATGCGCTGATGCCTCCTTGCTTTATATGCACGTTATCTGAACACAATACACACGCAAGCCGCCGGAAGGCCGCTGGCCCCGGCGGTCACGGCTTTATTATAACGACAAGCGGCTCTCAAAACCTATCAACTTGATCGATTTGACCCTCAAAGTGGATGTTAGCGGCCTGATCCAAGCATCCGGCTTAGCACTGGCGATCGGGGTTTAACAAAAGTCGGGAGAAAACACTTGACATCGCAGAAAAGCCATGGTATCATATCGAACGTGTTAGCAGTCTGAGCGCAAGAGTGCTAACGAGTGCTAATCCGCAAAATGGGTAAGAAACGTATGAACAATCTCAGATTAGGAGGTAAAAGATGGCATTAAACATCAAGCCGATGGGTGATCGCGTGGTTATCGAGCCTCTGGAGGAGGACCAGGCCACCTTTGCAGGCGGGCAATTGGTTCTTCCCGATACGGCCAAGGAAAAACCGCAACAGGGTAAGATCCTGGCGGTGGGCCCTGGAAGCCGTGACGAGGAAGGCAAGCGCATCCCCCTGGACGTCAGCGTTGGGGATACAGTCGTGTACGCCAAGTACGCCGGCACATCTTTCAAGACCAAGGATGGGAAGGAAATCCTCTTCTTGAAGGAAAATGATATTCTGGCTATTTTGGAATAAGAGAAATCACCCGATTTTTAAGGAGGAATAGATATGGCAAAGCAGTTAGTTTTTAGTGAAGATGCGCGTCGCTCTCTCAAAAAGGGGATCGACGTTTTGGCGAACGCGGTCGTGACCACGTTGGGGCCGAAGGGGCGGAATGTGGCCCTGGATAAGAAGTGGGGCGCGCCCACGATCACCCACGATGGTGTGACGGTCGCCAAGGAAATTGAATTAGAGGAACCGTTCGAGAATATGGGCGCGCAACTCCTGAAGGAAGCCGCGACGAAGACGAACGACATTGCCGGGGATGGTACGACCACCGCGACTTTATTGGCTCACACGATCATCACCGAGGGGATGAAGAATGTGGCCGCCGGCGCTAACTCGATGCTGCTCAAGCGCGGCATTTTGGCCGGCGCCGAGGCGGTCGTGGTCGCCATCGCTGACCAATCGATTGAATTGTCCACCAAGAAGGAGATTGCCAACGTGGCCGCTATCTCCGCGCAGGATCGCGAGATCGGCGAGTTGATCGCGGAGGTGATGGACAAGGTCGGCAAAGACGGCGTCATCACCGTTGAGGAAAGCAAGGGGTTGGAATTCGAGATTGAGTACGTCGAGGGGATGCAGTTCGACCGCGGGTACATCTCCCCCTATTTCGTCACCAGCCCTGAATCGATGGAATCGGTCATCGACGAGCCGTACATCCTAATTCACGACAAGAAGATATCGGCCGCTCAAGACCTGGTGCCGATTCTGGAGAAGCTGGTCCAACGCGGCGCCCGCAACCTGGTCGTCCTGGCGGAGGATATTGACGGCGAAGCGCTGGCGACGTTGGTGCTCAACAAGTTGCGCGGTATGCTGAACTGCCTGGCGGTGAAGGCGCCCGGTTTCGGCGACCGCCGCAAGGCGATGTTGCGCGACATCGCTCTGCTCACCGGCGGCAACTTGATCACCGAGGAAGAGGGTCGCAAGCTGGATAGCGTCACGATGGAGGATCTGGGCCGGGCCGACAAGGTCGTCTCCACCAAGGACGAGACCACCATCGTCGGCGGCGCCGGTTCTGACGCTGACATCCAGGGCCGTATGGAGCAGATCAAGGTCGAGATTGAGGCTTCTACATCCGACTACGACCGTGAGAAGTTACAGGAGCGGTTGGCGAAGTTGGCTGGCGGCGTAGCCGTCATCCGCGTCGGCGCAGCGACTGAGACGGAATTGAAAGAGAAGAAGCACCGCGTGGAGGACGCGCTTTCGGCGACCCGCGCAGCGGTCGAAGAGGGGATTGTGGCCGGCGGCGGCGTCGCGCTAATCAACGCCATCTCCGCGCTGGACGGGGTCGAGATGACCTATCCGGACGAGCAGACGGGGGTCAGAATTCTGCGCACGGCGCTGGAAATGCCGATCCGTAAGATCGCCGAGAACGCCGGCGAGGATGGATCGGTGATCCTCGACTCGGCGCGCCGCGAGCAGGAGAGCCAGGGTAACAAGCACATCGGGTACGACGTCATCCAGGGCGAGTTTCTGGATATGATCGAGGCTGGCATCATCGATCCGGCCAAGGTCACGAAGGGCGCGCTGTCGAACGCCGCGTCCATTGCCGCGATGGTGCTCTCCACCGAGGCGCTCATCACGGACATTCCGGAGGAAGAGCCGCCCATGCCTCCCGGAGGCGGCGGGCCAGGCGCCGGGATGTACTAGTGGGTCATTTGTCTTGAGCATCGCCATTACACTCTGATGCTGTAGAACAGCAGTTTTCAAGAAAACGGCTGTCAGAAGGCCTATTTGTCGTCAAAATCGCCGTTTCGAGCACAGAACTGGAAG
>DAOTUC010000250.1:0-5530 GCA_034437315.1 Anaerolineae bacterium | reverse complement strand
CCGCGCGCGATTTGGAGGGCGAAGAGTAACGCGGTTTCTACTGGCAAAGGGCGTCCTGGAATCAACCAGGGGCGCAGGGAGGCATCGGGGTAGCCGAGCGTTTTGGCGATCAGCTCCAGGGCCAGGTAGACTTCCAAGCCGTCGTCGGTGCGCTCCACCTGGTAGCAGCGGACGACGTGTGGATGGGCGCCCAGGTCAACCCAGTGGGTACCTTCACGCAGGAAGCGGTCGCGCGCGGCGCGGTCGGGCAGGTATTCGGGCTTGAAGGTCTTGAGCGCCACGGGGCGGTCTTCCTGGCGGTCAAGGCAGATGTAGACGATGCCCATCCCGCCCATCATCGGGCGGCTGGCGACTTCGTAACGATTGGCGATCAGGGCGCTGGGTGGGTAGGTTTTCATGGGTTAAATTCCTTTCTGTGAACTTGTGATATAGTAGCGGAGCGCCGACTGTATTCGTCGTGAATCAGGGCGTCCACCTCGTCCCAGACCTCATCGCCGCGTTCGGCCAATGCCTCCAACTCCGCTATGGCCTCCGCCTCAGCGAAGCGCTCGGCGACGGTGCGACGTGGTTCTGCACTGCGTTGAGAGGCCTGGCGTCAATGGCCGGTCGATGGCCTGAAATTCGTAGTATTGATATTCGCTCATTTTGAGATAGCTCCTTACTCGGTGCTGAAAACCCAGCAGAAAAGCCGCCTGGGGCTAGATCCCAAGCGGCGACGTTCTGGATTACGGAATCGTCTGGGCTTTGCCGCTACCCCTCCTCAAACCCATACTGCTCAAACTTGAGCGTGCGGCTGTTCTCACTGATGGTACGGACAGTGTTCTCGTCAAAGCCCGCCGGTTGCCGGGCGCTGATTTCCAGCGTGATCTCGACCTGGCATCCCACCTGACTGGTGAGCCGCTCAATGACCTCTTCGACGATGACGCCTACGTCCTTGTTCACACGCTGGGGATCGAGTGGGACCCGACCATAGTAACGTGAGAGCCGGATGCTTTTTTTCTGAACGCTCTCTTTCTCCGGAGTCCCGGATTCGCCGGCCGCCCCATCGACGTCAGGATGATCGACAGAAGTCTCCTCCTGCGTTACCTCGGCTTCCGGTGGCCTGACGACGTGGTCCGGATGGATCAGTATACTGGCGTCGTCAAAATAGACGTGGCCCAACTCCCGGAAGAGCAGCCCGGTGTGGTAGCCCTGCTCGCTCACGCCGGTGGCATAGGCCAAGGGGGCGTCCAGCCGACCGACGCCGTCCTCGATCGCCTTGACCAGCACCTGATGGTCGAATAGGCGAGGTAAGTAGCAGTATTGCGCCAGGTATTCCCACAGTTGCTTCACGCCAACCGTCCAGCCGCGCTCGTTGCTCCAGACGTAGCGATCCAGTTCCATCCGCAGGATGTCGGGCGACCACTCGTAGATCAAGAGGCCGTCGTTGCGCAGCTTGCGGGCGGCCCGGTCGTAGAAGTTATCGTCGCCGCTGATCCGACTGTCCTGTAATTCAATCCCGCCCAACGGGTCGGGTTGGATGGGGACCAAGAGCCAGCTATACGTGGCGCGCAATCGCAAGTCGACCGTCTCGTCCGCCTTCTGCAGGCTGGTGGATACCTGCCGGCGTTGTTGAGCGTCCAGGTTCAGTTCCTCCCGCTCGTCGTGAATCGACTGCCAAGCCAGAAAGTCGCGGACGGCGAGTTCCAGCGCCCCGGCGTCGTTCTCGTCGGGGGCGATAAACACGAGCATGTTCTTGTAGAGACGCTGCCCGCTGCCCCGGCTCTCCAGGAATCGACGCGCCTCCCGCATCGCAGGGCTCGTGCCGTTGGTCCGCTTGTGCGTGAACTCGGGATGGAGCACGACGACCCTGGCCCGCGCTTCGTCGACCACGTCGGCCGTATCAGAGGGCGCGACGTGGAACGCGGCAAAGTCCGCCGCGCGACCGGCGGCCGTCCGCTTGGGAACAGCCCGCAGCCGGGCCGTGATCTCGGCGTCCACTTCCGGCTGGGGGAATCCCTGGGCGCGGTCGCGGGCGAGTTTGTTGACGGTGGGCCGGGTATCGTACCAGTAGCGACTCCCATCGGTGTACAGGTAGGTCAATTGCCCGCTCATCCGCCGCAGCGCATCGCCGAACACGGCGGCCGGTTCCCCCGGCTGGGCACAGCCCAGGCGGATGCGGATCTCCTCCAGGCCGCGCACCTGCTGCCCGGCGACCGAGGGAGCGCTGCCAATGAAGATGGTGCGAGCCACGCGCCGAGCGGCGTTGTATCGCCCCAGCGCGGGGACGTCGCCGTCGATGGCCAAGGGGCGGGAGCCAGGACCATCCACGTCGACGTCGAACACGGCGGGCCAGGTATCCGGCAGGTAGCGGAGCAACTCGTTGCGCACCGTGCTCGCATCGAGCGGCAAGGCCCCAGGCATAATGAGCAGCGATTGGTCGCCGCGCGTCCAGAGCTGGTGGATGACAGCCGCCATCAAGCGCAGAACGCCCCGGGTGCGCTGGAAACGTTCCAGGGTGGACCAATCCTGGTACAGGCGGTCGAACAATTCCGGGTGGATCGGATAGGCGGCCCGCATCCGTTCGAGGTAGTCGCGCTCCGGGACGCCGGTGGGGAATTCGCTGGCGGCATTACGGTACATATCGCCAAACCCATTGATCACCCCGTCGCGGGCGGCGTAGTCGATGTCAGAGGCAAACAGGCGACGGCGCACAATCTCGAAACTCTCGGCGGCGGTGATGGGCTTCCAGACCGACTCGATGCGGCCGATGATGTGCGAGAGCATCTCCAGCGCAGCCTGGCCCGCCTCACCGCCAATCTCGATGTCGGAGGCGGGCACCGAAACAAGCAATATGGATTCATCCGCCCGCTTGACCGCCTCGGTCAGTGATTGCATAAAGCTCATAATCGTGTCGAAGGAACCGGCCGGCAGCCGATCGACGCCGTACAGGTTACGTGCGTAAGCCACCAACTCGTCGACGATGACCAGGCAAGGGCCGAAGCGGAACAAAAGCTCGCTGAGGGTATCGGAACCGGGATTGACCCCTTTCCGGTCGGCCTGCTCGACCAACCGGAAACCGGCCGCCCCACCCAACTGATACGCCATCTCGCCCCACAACGTGTGGACGGTGGCGTCAGGATACTCCCGCGGCCGGGAGGGATCCAGCGCGGTGCCGACCAACACGGCGACGTTGGCCTCGGGCAGGTCCACGTCTCCAATTTGGGCGATGAGGCGCTCGCTGCCGGGGAAATCGCCCAGCTTGATCTGCCCGCTGCACAGATGATAGAGGGCCAACATACTGTGCGTTTTGCCGCCGCCAAAGGCAGTCTGGAGCTGGACGACGGGATCGCCCCCCTGGGCGGTGAGGCGCTTGACGCCGGTCGCCAACAAGGCCAGCAGGCCCTCGGTCAGGTAGGTACGGCGGAAGAATTCGAGCGGGTCCTGGTACTCGGGCTCGGCCGTCCCGGCGATGACCTGAGAGAGATCGGCCGCAAACTCGGCCTGGATGTAGCGCCCGCCAGCGACGTCTGGATGGGGCTGAACGACCTCGCGCCAGGGCTTGAGACCAGTCAGGGTAGTGGCCTCTGCCGGTTGGGCCACGGTCTCTTTCCTGGCTTTTTCCGCCTCGGCCTCAAAGCGGAGGCGGAGCAGGCTCCGGGCAATCTCGCCGACCTGGGCGGCCTGCTCGGGGGCGGTGACCATCTTGAGCAGGCGAGCGGCGGTATCGGCGATGCGATAGGCCTCGTCGTTGGTGAACGCCCCCTGGTGCGCCCACGTGTTGCGAGCGCTGATCATCTCGCTGACGTAGGAACGGCCCACGTGCCCCAGTTTGTCCTGGAAGACCTCGTTCCAGCGCCGCCACATCAGGTTCAGGCAGGCCTGGGTATCGAGGGCCGCCAGCAGAGTCTGATCATCCGACAGGGCTTCATCCGGCAGGCCGGGATAACCGGGCGTGGCGAGAACGCCGTCGATCTCGTTGGCGTAGCCGCGCTGGGAATAGACGGTGCGAAACTCGCGCAGGATGAAGGGGGCCAGGCCATCCTTCAGCGCTTCCAAGATCCGTCCAACGCGCTCTCTGTTGCTCAGTGTCATTAGTTCCTCCTGATATTGGGACGCAGATCAACGCCGATTTTCGCAGATGAAAGAATCAGCGTCCATCCGCGTCCTTGTTCCGCCTAAGGCCAGTGGGCCAGAAAATGTACATTCATGCCGGTGCTCTCGAACCGGCGCACCAACGCTTCGTCAGCGGTGACGAGAGGCAGAGAAAGCCGCCAGGCCAGGGCCACGTAAGCGGAATCGTAGGCCGTGCTGCCGTATTGGATGGCCACAGCCAGGGCGTCTTGGGCCAACACGGCCATAGAGACCGTTTGCAGCGGCAGCGACACCAGGTCTTCCACGTCTCGCACGGCTGCCTCGGCTGTGTAGCCAAAGCGCTGCACGTATTTCCACAAGATGTTAGCGCACTCGACGAAAAATAGATCGGGCACGTACAGCCGGGCCGGGGGATCGTCGGCTAGGTGTCCAAAGAGCGCGTCGGCCCGGTCGGCAAGCGGTTCGACGACGAAGAGCTTGATCCCCACACTGGCGTCCACGACACAGTCAAACCCGGCCGTCTCGCCGCCGGTCATCGCGCCCGATCCTCGCGCAGCAGGGTTGTGCTGTCAGGGGCACCAGCGGCGGTAGGGTTGAAGCATCGGCGAGCGCGGATGCCATCCAGCGTCTCTCCCGGACGACGCTCTACCTCCTCGATGGCCCACTCGAGCAGTGTGATCACCTCTGCGCTGAGGGAACGACGCCGGGCCTCGGCGCGCTGTTTCAGCCGGCAGTACAGGGGATCGGGGACGTTTCGCACGTGTAGAATAGACATCGCACACCTCCTGGCTCCATTATACCTCTGCTGGTTGCACAGTGCAACCGGAATAAAGGCGCAGATGCACACAGAAGATAAAAATCAGCGTCCATCTGCGTTCTTGTTACTCTTTGCCTATTGCTAAAGCAACTTCCCCTGTTGGAGTTGCTCCTTGAACGTCCGCGCTTGTTCCTGGCTGGCGCCCCAGGAGATGACCAGCGCGTTGTAATCGCGGGCGTGTTCGGCCCACCCTTTGCGCTCGCAGATGGCGTAGAGCCGGTAGGCGAGTTGGCGGGCCTGGGCGGCGACGTCGGAGGGCAGGCGGGCCAGCAGACGGGCGGCGCCCTCCTCTCCGTGGGTATTGAGGCGCTCGACCAGGTGGTGCACGGCCTCCCACACGGTGAGCCGCTCGTCGGTGGCGGGGTCCCAGCCGGGGTCGAGCTCGTCCCAGCGGTAGAGGCGCACTTTGCCGGCCCCGGACTTGAGGACGCCGGCGCGGGCCAGCCCATCGACGCTGGTGTTCTTGGCCCGGGCCAGTACGTCGGCCTGACCGAACGCCCCTTCCTCGAAGCCAAACTGCTGGAACCAGGCCACTGCGAAGCGGGAATCCCCGTCGATGTAGCCCTCTTGCTCAGCCAAGTAAGCATCCAACTCGTGGTTGATGAGTTGGAGCGCGGTGCGCACGGTGAGGGGATCGCC
>DAOTUC010000249.1:0-2103 GCA_034437315.1 Anaerolineae bacterium | reverse complement strand
GCCACATCCGTGAATCCTACAACCTCATTCGTGAATACGAAGAGATTCTACGGACATCCGACCGCCCCAAGGAGAAAACCCGCGCCCGTCGCAACACTGAGGAACAATGGGCATTGATCGAAGGATACCTGGATGAGTATTTACCCCTCTGCCAGCGGATGGGCTCATTGATAGCACCCGACATCCAAGAAATCGCGGTCCGTTTCGAGAAAGAGACCGAACAGCAAGCTTCGCCCCAGGCCGAGGCCCCCGGTCGAGACACCAAATATTCTATTCAGATAAAGCACGCCGAAGGGATTGCCATCGGCGACCAGGCGCGAGTGGTGCAGACGCCCGCCAGCAACAGAGTGAGCGGATCGTCAGATCGGACGTTACGGATGGCTCGCCGCACGCTGGAAATCCCGGAAGAGCAGGCCGCGGGGTATACCCATCTCACGATTCCTACCCATCTTCAGATCGAATTGGAGGAGAAACGCCGTCAGGTGGCCGAACTGGCGTCACGCCTGGACACCCTCCCATCGGGGGAAAGTCATTCCGGTAGCCGCATGCGCGGCAACCCCTCACCCACGGCCGCTTCCCAGAAGCCACCGGGACCGATCCAGAACCGCTGGGCGCTGCTGGTCGGCGTGAACCGATACGTCGATCCCGCCTTCCCCCCGCTCAAGTTCTGCGTCAACGACGTGCTAGCGCTGGAATCGGCCCTGAAAACGCTGGGCTACACCGTCGTCGCGCTGCACGACGACGCATCCGAAGAACGGCTGCTCCCTACCCGCGACAACGTGGAGGCCGAGTTGACCCGCCTGTGCCAGGTCGCCGGGCCGGACGACCTGATCTGGGTGCACGTCGCCTGCCACGGCAAGCTGGTGGATGGGCGGGCCGTGCTCGTCACCCGAGAGACCCGCGCCTCGACGTTGGCCCGCAAGGCCCTGCCCCTGGCCGAGGTGGAGCAGGTGATGCGCGGGAGCCAAGCCCGCCGGCTGGTGCTCACCTTAGACGCCTGCCACACCGGCGTCGAGGTCGGGCGCGACCTGGCCGACCCCGAGTTCATCCGCAACGTCCACGAGATGGCCGAGGGATTCGCCCTCATCGCCGCCAGCACCGCCCAGCAGATCGCTCAAGAGTGGGCGGAGAAAGAACACGGCGTCTTTACCTACTACCTGCTAGAGGGACTGAGCGGCCAGGCCGACCGGAAAGACAAGCGCTTCGTCACCGTCGGCGACCTCAGCGCCCACGTCCTAGATGGCCTGCGGCGCTGGAACGTCGAACACGGCGGGCTGCTGCAAGAGCCAACCGCCCGCGTGGAAGGGCTGGGCGACATCATCCTGGCCGACTATCGGGGTAACGCTCCCAGCATTGTGGAACCCGCCGGCAATCCAATCGCCCCCAATCCCTTCGGCGACGTGGGCCGCATCGTCGCTCCGGACCGCTTCTTCGACCGGGAGGATCTCTTGCGCCAGATCTTCGAGGAGCTGACCAAGGGCGCCAACCTCTCGCTGGTTGGGGAGAGCCAGGTGGGCAAGTCCTCGCTCCTCTCGATGATCTGCGCGCTGGGGCCGGAGCGGATGGGCCTGCCAGAGGAGGCATTCGGCTACCTGAGCATGCAGTGGGTGGACAGCGAGGACGGTTTCTACGAGGCGCTGTGCGACGCGCTGGGAATCGAGACCTGCCGGGGCTACCAACTGCACCGCGCCCTGCGGGGCCAGCGCTGCGTGCTCTGCCTGGACGAGATCGAGAAAATGTCCTGGGAGGGATTCACCGAGCGGTTGCGCAGCCAATTGCGTGGGTTGGCCGACGGCCCCTCCATGCCGATCCGGCTGGTGATCGCCAGCCGCTCCCCGCTGAGCGCGCTCTTCCCTGATTCGCCGGAGTTGGACTCGCCCCTGGCGGGCATCTGCCGTCCAATAGATTTGGGATCGTTTTCGCCCAAAATCACACGCGCCTTCATCAACGACCGACTCTATGATACTGGCGTGATCTTCACCGAGCAAGAGATCACGACGCTACTTGAAAAGACTGGCGGTCATCCGGCCCGGTTGCAGCGCGCCGCCGCCGACCTGTACAACGCCAAGCGAGGTGCATAATGCCCCGATTCCCCACCTATCC
>DAOTUC010000248.1:0-5868 GCA_034437315.1 Anaerolineae bacterium | reverse complement strand
TAACCTCTCGTATCAATCGAGCCCGTTCTGCCGCACGAAGACCGTTCTTGATGCGTTCCTCTGCCAAAAGCCTGGCCTCATACGTATTGATGAACGACATAGCTTTTCCTCCTTCTCATTTTTGCGTTTGAGCTTATCAATACTGTGTCAGTAGTGTACCACGCGAAACTCGTCAGCACATCGGCCAAGTGGAGAGTTGGAGGGCTGGTCGGTCGGAGAGTCTGGCCCCTGTCCACCTGACCAGGGGCCGATGCACAAAGCCCCCAGAGGTCCCAGGGACCTCTGGGGGCTTCCGATTTCCCGCCTACTTCGGAATCAGTCCACCAGATTGTGCTGCAAGGCCACAGCCACCGCCTCGGTGCGGCTGGACGCATCCAGCTTGGAGAGCACGTTGCTGACGTGGAACTTGACCGTGGAACGACTGATGACCAGTCGCTCGGCGATCTCGGGATTACTCAGCCCCTCGACCATCAGCGCCAGTACGTCCTTCTCCCGCTCGGTCAAGTCGAAGCCCGGCCGGGTGGGTTCCCGGGTCGATTGGATCAGCGCCTGGGCCGCCTCCCGGGCCAGGGTCGGCTCGCCAGCGCTGGCGGACCGAACCGCGTCGGCCAGTTCGTCGGCCGAGACGTCCTTCAACAGGTAACCGATGGCGCCCGCCCCCATGGCATCCTCCACCAGTTCTTTCTCCTTGAAGCTGGTCAGGGCGATGACCTGGGTCTCCGGCCAGTGGGCGCGAATCTCGCGGGTGGCCGTGGCGCCGTCCATCCCCGGCATCTTCAGGTCCATCAGGACCACGTCGGGCTGGAAACGGTTGCACAACGCCACGGCCTCCGCGCCGTTCTTGGCCTCGCCCACCAATTCCAGGTCATCGAAAGCTAAAAGGAAAGCGCCCAGCCCGCTGCGCACCACAGCGTGGTCGTCGACCAACAAGATACGAATCACCTTACGTTCTTCCATCTGATTTCTCCTTTTTCCACACGACAGTCACAGTCGTGCCCCGTCCGATCTCGCTCTCAACCGCCAGCGTGGCGCCAATGGACGCCGCTCGCTCGCGCATGATGCCCACGCCCAGGCTCTCCGGTGGGATCGTTTCTGGATCGAAGCCATAGCCATCGTCGCTAATCGTGAGCTTGATGCGCCTGGGCCGGCATGCCAGGCGTACGATGGCCCGGGTCGCACCGGCGTGCTTGGCGACGTTGTTCAACGACTCCTGGGCGATGCGGTAGAACGTGACCTTGGCATCGTCGGGCAGATCACAATCGCCCTCAATTTCCACGGCGACCGGCACCCGCGCCCGTCCGGTGATCGACTCGGCCAGTTGGCGCAACAGCGCGCTCATCTCGGCGTCGACCAGCGCCGAGGGGCGCAATTCCAGGAGCAACGTCCGCATCTCGGCCAACGCCCCGCGGGTCAACTCCCGCAGTTCGTCCAGGCGGCGCAATCCCTCCTCCGGCTGTCTTTCCCAGATTCGGGGTAGTACGTCGGCGATGAGGCTGGCCGAGAAGAGGGTCTGTGTGACCGCGTCGTGCAGGTCCCGGGCCAGGCGTCGGCGCTCCGCGGCGACGGCGACCTCCTCCACCTGGTCGCGCAGGCGGGCGTTGGCGATGGCCAGCGCCGCCTGGTGGGCGAAGGATTCACTCAACTCGATCTCCTCGTCGGAAAACCGGCGCGGATGGCCGTAGTACAGCGTGATGGCGCCGTACAATGCATCCTCGATCTCCACGGGCACGGTCAACGAAGCGCGAAAGTGTTCCCTCACGGTTCCCGACAGTTTCTGTAGCACCGGTGGCAGCGCGTCGAGATCGGAGGCCGCCGGCATAGTCGAAAAATCTGGGACAGCGAAGGGGCGTCGCTGCATGATGGCCTGGTTCGCCGCCGTGGGCGCGATGGGGAAGGCGCCCACAGCAGCAAATCCTCGGGGCATCCCCTGGGCAGTCACGACGCTGATCGTGTCTGCCTCTTCGCCGACGTTCAATCGGTAAATCGCGCCGCCATCGGCGTGCAGGAGATGGAGCGCCTGGGCGACGATGGCCTCCAGGACCTCCGCCAGGGGGCAGTTGGAATTGAGGACGCCCAGGATGTCGCGTAACCCCTCGGCCACCCGGCGGCGGCGCTCGCTCTCCTCGAGGCGATCCTGCTCGGCCTGGTAGAGCCGGGCGTTCTCGATGGCCACCGCGACCTGGTTGGCGAAGGCCATCGCTAGCTCGGCGTGGTGGGCCGTGTAATAGCCCGCTTCGCCGTGGTCGAGGGTCAGCATGCCCACCACGTTTCCCTTGACGATCAGGGGCACGCCCATCCAGCAGCGAAGGTAATGGTAGGTCGTGTCCAGCGCCTTGCCAGCGGTCTCCCGCAGGGCGCGGGCCAGGGGCTCGTCGCTGCGAATGTCTTCGACGATCACCGGCTCCCGGCGGCGAATCACCGCCCGGTTGGCCCCCGCCTGCTCGGTGGGGAAGCGCAATCGCAGCGCCTCCGCCTGGGAGATCGGCCCCCGGTAGGCCAGCACGTCCAGCATCTCCCCATCCAGGATCATCGTGGAGGCGGCGTCGTAAGCGACCACGCCTCCCAGCTGATCCAGGATCAGGCCCAGCAGCGGTTCCAACGCCAGCGTGGATGCCACGTTGTGCGAGCTTTCCAGGAGTGTGGCGAGCTCGCGCGTGCGCTCCGCCACCCGTTGTTCCAGGTGACGGCGGGCCGTCACCCGCTCGGTGATGTCGGTGACGAATCCCTCCAGCCCTCGCAGGTGGCCCTCTGGAGCGTAGACCCCCTGGCCTCGCTCCCAGACCCATTTTTCTCCATCGGGGGTGACGAGGCGGTAGGTGATCTCGAAGTGCTGGCGTTTATCCAACGCCGATTGCACGGCCTCCCGGACCATCTCTTGGTCTTCTGGGTGAATGAGCTGCCCGTAGGCGACGTCGTGATTCTCGACCAACGCGTCCGGGGGATAACCGGTGAGAGCCAGGCTGCCCTCGCTGACGAACGATATGGTCCAATCGGGGTCGTTGCGGCAACGATAGGCCATGCCGGGTAGATTGCCGATCAGGGTCGTTAGCATGCGCTGGCTCTCGTGCAGCGCCTCGTCCGCCCGTTCACGCTCAATGGCGATCCCGACCAAGTGGGCACCGATCTCAATGGTGCGCAGCTCGGCCGCGACCGGCGCGCGCGGGTGCCGGTAGTACATGGCAAACGTCCCGATGACGTCCCCCTCGGACGAGAATACCGGCTCGGACCAGCAGGCGCGCAACCCGTGGGCCAGCGCCAGGTCGCGCAGGCCGTCCCAGCGTGGGTCCTCGGCGATGTCCTCCACGATCACCCGCTGGCCCAGATAGCACGCCGTCCCACAGGAGCCGACCTGGGGACCGATCTTCAAGCCCTCAATCGACCGGACGTACGCCTCCGGCAGGCTGACCGAGGCCCCCCTGTGCAAGCGCCCCTCATCGTCCAGGAGCAACACCAGCCCCTGCATGCCGGGCCACTGCTCCTCGATCATCTGCAGCAGAGTGTGGAGCGTGTCCTCGAAATTGCCCCCGGTGGCCAGGATCTCCAGGAACTGCCGCTGGCCGGTCTGGATCGCCTGGGCGCGCTTGTGCGCCAGCGCGTTTACGAAAATCGTGCCCAACATTTTGAGCAGCCGGACGGTCTCGGGCGACCAGTGGTGCTCTGCCCTGACGGCGTCGAAACCGACGAAGCCGATGGTCTCCCCTTGATAGACCATCGGCGCGGCGATGAGCGATTGGGCGCCCTGGCCCTGGAACTCCTCCCGCTCGGCCGCCGCTTCTGGCGGCAAGTCCGCAACACGGGGAATGTGGAGCACTTCGCCGTCCAACAGAATCTGGTTGGACCAGCCCAGGGCCTCGGTCGGCATGTCGCCCATGCGGTGGATCTGGGGCGCGATCCCCTCGGCGCACCATTCGTGGGTGTTACTCATCGTCCGCCGGTCGCTGGCGTAGAGGAACACGTAGCTGCGATCGACGTCGAGGAACTGCCCGGCGTCGTGTAGGGCCTGGTCGATCCCCTCGTCAACCTCTCCGGGGGGCAGATTGATGAAGTTGGTCGCGACGTTGGTGATCAGGTTCTCGAAGGCCGCGTGCCACCGGATCTCGGCCGTGCGTTCCGCCACCCGCTGCTCCAGTTGGTCGCGGGCCTGGCGCAACTGCTGCTCGACCTGCTGGCGCTCGGTGACGTCGATGCCGGTGGCGACTACGTATTGGACGTCACCGCCGTCGGTGGTGATGGCGGTGTTAGACCAGGCGATCCGGCGGCGTTCACCCGATTTGGTCAGCCAGTCGTTCTCGTACGTGCTGGGGAATTGGCCCGCCTTGAGATTTTCGAAAATGGCCCTGACCGGCCCAATATCTGGGGGAGTGAGGAACAAGTCCCAGGGACGCTTCCCCCGTACCTCTGCGAACGTGTAGCCGGTCGTGCGCTCACAGGCCCGGTTGAAGCGCACAATGCGCCCCTCGCGATCCAGCACGAGCACCAGCGCCCCGGCGGTATCCATGACAGCGGCGACGAAGTTACGCTCGGCCAGGATCTGCTCGTTGGCCTGGGTCAATGCCGCCGTCCGGCGCTTGACCAGGTCCTCTAGCCGGTCCCGATGTTGGGCCAGCGCCTGCTGGGCCTCGATGCGCTCGGTCACGTCGATGGTGACGTTCAGGATGCCCGTCACGCGCTCGTTCCCGGTCCCTTCTGTCGTCTCGACCAGCGGCGCCAGAACCACATCCCAGTAGGAGGTGTCTCCCCCGGCGGTGTCCAGTCGAACGGCATTCTGGCGGATCGTCTCGCCCTGCAGGACGCGTTTGAACAGCGGGTAAGCGGTCGCTTCGGCGCCCGGCGCCAGTTCGCTGTAGGGGACGCCGGGCAGCGCCGGCCTGGCCGAGGGGGGACCGTAGTGCTCGACGAAGCCGGCCCAGGTCGGGTTGCAGCGCTGGAGGATGTAGTCCCGGTCGAAGATGGCGATGCCCATCGGCATCCGATCAAAGAGTATCTCCAGCAGGTTGATCTGCAGGCCCAGTCCCGGGTCGGGCTTGAGGGCCACGACTTGGGCCTCAGGTTGGGCTCCGGCAGCGTCCTCGACAGGCAGCAATTCAAACTGGCACGCGTCATCCCCCCGGGCCTGGCACGTGTGCTGGATGCAGACGATGTCGTGTCGCCCGGTCAGCGCGTTGACGAAGCCCACCAGCACGCCAGCCGTATAGGCGCAAACAGGCGACTCGGGCAGCCGATCGTGTTCCCGCTTCATCCAGGCTTCGAAGGTGTCTTTTCCGTGAACGATCACCCGGCCGATGGGCCATTCCAGGATCTCTACCTCGAATCGGCCAAACCCGGCCGCCTGGTACGCGGTCACGCAATCGCGCAGCGCCTGGGCGCCGTCAGCGTCGGGGGATTGCTTGACGAAGGAGCGGGCGAAGGAGGCCCCGCCGTTGACCCCAGCTTGCTGCAAGACTGTGTCGGTCAGCTGCCGGCCGACCAGGGCCTCCATCTGGCGCCGCAAGCCCCAGAAGCCGGCCTCGACGTCGAGCAGGGCCATCCGCGCGCCACCGAAGCACAGGACGCCCGGACGTTCCTCGGAAAGAAAAGTCTCATAATCTGGAGACATCGCCACATGTCCCTTTCATCATTGGTTAATAGAGGGCCAGATGGATTCTGTACGTATCAAAAACTATTGTAAGGGACTTTGGCGCTTTAGGCAAGGTTTTGGACGGTTCCTTAGACTGTTATAAACCAGGAAGTGATTTTTGAAAGGCTCTTGTTGGTTTTTAAGTGAAATACCTCACGTATGGTATAATAAAAACAGGAGGTGCACTATATGAAATCATTTTCGCTAGAACCCATAACAAACGAGAATCAAGCATACGAGTTTTTGAAGCG
>DAOTUC010000247.1:0-1831 GCA_034437315.1 Anaerolineae bacterium | reverse complement strand
TTCGCATCTTCAGCCAGTCGCTGAGCATCGGCGTGATGCGCTTGCCCGTTACAGACACCGGTAAATCCACCACCAGCGGCCAATCGGGCGTTTGTTCCAGTTCCCTCGGCAGTTTCTCCACCGGCGCTATGATTTCCATCAAGTCCAATGCTTCGCCCTTTTCCATCTGTTCCATCGTCCACACCGGATGGAATACGCCGAAACGCGCCTCGCGCAGCCCTGTTGTCTCCCGGAACAAGGGGATGAACGCTGGATATGGCTCGATTGCAATCATTCGGCCCTGCAGAACATCCACGCTTACCTCACGAAGCACCAGCCGGAGCAGGTCCCGGCGCGCTTCTTTGTCCGCATCATCCCACGCGCTTTGCAGTTCCTCGATCACGTCCGCCGCGCGCTCGGTCGCTGCCAAATCAACCGGCGCCGGTAACGCCGTCAGTTCCCGCCGAACCCGCTGCAAGGCCTGATCGTAGATGTCATCGTCTGCTTCGTCGAAATCGCCCCGGATCCATGCCCGTTTCAACCGCCGCCGTTCCGCCATCAACCGCGCGCGTTGGCTGGATAGCGTCTCTCCGCTTTCGTTTTCCACGATCATATCCTGCAAGCGCGCTCGCCAGTCATCCGGCAGTTGCAGGCCTCTCACGATTGACTCTACTTGCCGGTCGATCTCCTCAGTCCGCACCCCTCGCCCGGCGACGGGGCAATCGGTGAAACCGCGCCCTCCGGATTCTTCCCGGTAGTAATCGCCGGAAGAAGCGCCCTGCGCGCGTAGCTTTCGCCCACACACGTCGCAGGCGACGATGCCGTTTAACAGATAGACCTGGTAATGCGGCTGATACGTCCGGGGCGCGGCCTTGCGCTGCTCGCGCACTCGGACGCAGGCTTCCCAAAGTTCCTCGCTCGCGATACCCTCGTGTTGGCCTTCGATGGTCTCGCTTGCGCCCTTTCCGTAGACCACGTGCCCTTTGTAGAACAGGTCGTGCAACATATCAGCCACCGTGTCCTTCGAGAACCGGCGCCCAGCCAGCGTCCGGTGGCCCTGTTCGTTGAGCCAATCAGCGATCTCTTGATACGAGGACAATCCCGTGGCGTATCGCTCAAACACTGTTTTGACCACTGCTGCCTCTTCGGATGCGATTTCTGGCGGCGCGCCCGCGTCCCCAATCCGGCGGTAGCCGTAGGGCAGGTTGGCGGCGTTGTAACAGAGAGTGTGCTCGCGCTTCGATTGGGCGGCGTGTATGTTGCGCAGCAGATCGACGTAGTAGCGGTTCAACGCGGCCAATGTCGTCAGCACCGACCGGCCCGTCGGGGTGGAGAAGTCGAAGCGTGGTTCTTTCGCTGACGCAAATCCCACGTTCAATTCCCCGAGTTGTTCGAGGAGGTTCAGGGTGTCGAAGAGGCGGTCGGATAGCCGGGAGAGTTCGTATACCAGCAGGACGTCGAAGACGGCGTCTTCGGCGGCCTTGAGAGCAGATTGGAGACCTGGGCGGTCCATATCGGTGCTGCTCTCTCCAACATCCACGAACTCGGCTGTGATCTCCCAACCGCGCGCTTCGGCGAATTTGAGCATTTCGGCTTTCTGGATTGCGAGGGGCTGATCCGCCCCAGCTTGCATACCGGTGGGAACTCGCATGTAAATTCCAACGCGCGTCTTTTTCTGTGTCATCTGGCGTCCTCCTACGTCGGTCGAGATGGGGCGGATGTTTCAGCGCTATTATACTCACACTGTCGCGAGAGGTAAAGGACGGTGGGGAGCGGGTGAAACGGGATAATCCAAGGGGTTTATCGGTGATTGTTTAGGTGTTCTGGGAAATCGTAGCAGAACAGAAGCCCA
>DAOTUC010000246.1:0-13259 GCA_034437315.1 Anaerolineae bacterium | reverse complement strand
TTCTTTGTAGTTCGTTTGTTAATTTGCGACATAATTGTTCGTGCATAACAGATTCTCCTTTGTCTACTGGTTTCTTGTGGAGAATCTATTATGACATACTCGAAGTCAAAAGTGAAGGTGGGTGAACTTCTGAAGTCTGACTTGGCTCAAAGCCTCGTTGCAGCGCTAGCCGCATTCACTTAGATCTGAGCAGAGAGAAAGGAGGTCGAGGATTTGACAGTTCGGTGATTTCACCCTGTTCAATTTTGTTTGTGACAAAGCCTATTTGGAATAGCCAGAACCAAGAAGATACATGTAAGCTGACTATCAATTAGGCCCTAACAGAAAGGTAGGAAAAAGATGAAAGAGCTCAATTTACTCAGAACATTTGGCGCAATTATGTTTGGACTGGCGCTGACATTGGGGTTGTTATGGGCTATGACGCCCCACTCAGCCGCCGAGACCCAGGACGTCAACCCAGGCTTCACCCTCGATATGGCTTACGACGCCGTCTGGGGCATGGTGACGCCGGGTGACACGATCACGATAACCCTGACTGACGATCCCACGGTCTACGGCGCCGCCGAGGCCGACGGGGCAGGCTTCTTCTGGACCCCGCTCTGGCGCGGCAGCGGCCGGCCGGAGAGTGTCGGTGGAGACGATGTCTTCGAGGTCTACGTCAACGGCGCGCTGGAAGCGACGCTCTCGCCGGTGACCATCACCGGTCGGATCGACGTGCTGAATGATCGCGTGGTGGGCGCCATTGAAGGTGTCAGTGATGGAACGCCGGTCACCGTCACTATGGGCATGTGGGCCTGGCCCACCAGCCTCGATTTCGGTCCCCAGGTCACTGCCACCATCGATGGATCGGGAGTCTTCACCGCCACTCTCAACAACGATCTGGGCCCCCATCAATACGCCCGCGTAGAGGTCCCGGTGGGTTCCAACACTGTACAGGATTACGTCTATCCCCAGAACGTTTTCAACGTGGACACCTTCTCGTACCTGATGGGCTACACCACCCCCGGGCAAACGATCACGGCGACGGTCTACGTGACCCAGACCGACGAGGTGCGCTGGTCCAGCACCGCTTTTGCCAACTGGCCCCACGGAGATTACATTGTCTTCAACATCGACGTCGAACCGGGCGATGTGGTCGAAGTGGACCTGGGCGGCGGCACGGTCATCACCACCCTGGTCAGCAACCTGACCGCCTACGTGGACGTGGAGAACGATCGGGTGACCGGCAATTGCCCGCCCAACGAGGCGGTGCGGGTCTGGGCTATGGACTGGCGACGGGGCGACTACGGCGAGACTTCGACTGTGGCCGATGGATCCGGCAACTACACCGCCACCTTCACCGGCTACGACCTGAAGGCCAGCGACGCCGTGTACCCGGCTTTCGCCGACGACGAAGGGAATGAGATACTGCTGAGCACCCACGCGCCGCAAATTGTCGCCCTTCCTGAGTCGAATAGCATCGAAGGGAACGGCTACATTCCCGATACCCCCTACACCTTGACACTCTACCACGACCCGGATACTCACGTACACACGGAAACGACCGCGTTGGGGGCAAGCCGCATCGCTCACCAGTTCGATGGCGTGGACCTCTCCGCTGGCGACGTGATCACGCTGGAGAACGGCGGCTGGACCGGGGTGATGACGGTGGCTGATCTTGATTTCAATGTCGATACCACAAGCGACCGCGTGACCGGCGAGGCCGATCCCGGTCAGGTGTTGGCATGGGCCCAACAATGGCAGGGTTGGCATTACCCGGTCCACAGCCAGATGGGGATAGTAGAATCGGTTAGCTCTCCCTTCACGGCTACTTTCACAGGCTTCGACCTGCGCGACGGTTGCACTGTGCAGGTTGAACACTTCGACGCTAACAATTTCACCACCCGCATCCAGCAGGAAGTGCATTACTTCCAGGTCAATCCCTCCCACGGCGTGGAGGGTGTGGCGCCCAACGCCAACGAGGTTGTCACTGCCACGCTCTACGATGCCGGAGGCCTCTCCCTAGCTTCCACCAACAACGACCGCAACGACAATCCCTGGCGCTTCTGGCTTGACGACTTCGGCGAGTACCGGATCCAGACCGGTCACTGGGTCACCGTCACCAGCGAGAGCGGCTGGACCGCCGGTATGCAGGTACCCACACTCACCATCCAGGCCAATCATGTGACAGATATGATCTGGGGCGAAGGGCCCAAAGCGTTGCTCTTTGCCGAGTATGGAGAGTGGCCTAACTGGGACGGTCGTTTCATCCCAGTGGATGGCTATGCAGTAGACTGGTCATATTTTGACCAGGACGTTCGATATGGCGACCGCCTGGCCGTCACTTACCAGGCCCCCAGCGGCAACCAGGTGCGCCGCGACCTGACGTGGCCCCAGATGCGCGTGAACTACGGCCACGATTGGGTGGGCGGCGACTACCTGGCCGGTCGCACCTTCTGGATCACCGTCACCGATGGCGTGGACGCCAACGCCACCATAAACACGACGCCCGGCGGCGGATGGGGACGATCTGGGTTCCAAACCGATCGGGAGGACTGGACACCCCAACAGCCCGATATCGCGGCCGGCGACCAGGTCCATTTCCGCTCCGACGACGGCTACACCAACACCATCCAGGTCGGCGAAATCACCGGCAACCTGGATACCGAAGCCAACTTTATCTCCGGCGCCATCAACGCCGACTGGTTCGCGCCCCTCTCGCTCACCGTAGAGTGCAACGTGTGGCACGGGCCTCAATCGTCCATCAACACGATGGCCGAGGCCGACGGGGGAAGCTACGAGTGCAACTTCGATGGCCGGGTGGACATCCAGCCCGGCTGGGACGTGGCCGTGATGTACGTCGAGCCGGATGGCGACCGGGTGATCAACGTCTTCCGCGATCCAGCGCCCAACTTGCGCATCAATAAGCGCGCCGACGGCAGCCCTGCCGCAGGCGGCAACTTCGCCTTCACCATCGAATACTGGAACAATGGCGAAGGAGAGGCCGAGCACGTGGTCATCACCGACACGCTGCTGGGCGGCATGACCTACCTTACCGACACGACCGGTCTCTCTCACACCGGCACAGGCGCGCCGGGCGATCCCCTCGTCTGGCAACTGGGCGCCGTGCCGACCCAAACCTACGCCGCCTTCGACGTCTTCGTCGAAGTCACGGCCGCCGAAGGGGCCCCGGTCACCAACACCGTCCAGATGGCCACGACCACCTACGAAGAAGGACATCCACAGGAACTGGAAAGCCAGTGGAGCGGGACGGTGCAGGCCAACGACACGCGCCTGGGCGTGAACAAAGGCGCCTGGACGGGCGACCCGGCCCCGGACTACGACTTCGTCTACTACGTCAACGTCTGCAACAATGGTTCGACGGCCAGCAACGACGTCGTGCTCACGGACACGCTGCCCGCGTCGGTGACGCTCCAGTCCTGGTGGGCGCAGCGTCCCGGCTGGCAGGTGTTGGACAGCAGCGATCACCAGTTGGCGCTCACCCATCCCTCGGTCCCCGCCAACCAATGCAGCCAGGTCTACCTGCGCGTCCGCCTGAGCGGCGCCGAACCGGGAGACGAGATCTGCAACACCGCCGTCATCACCTCCACCAGCGATCAGACAAGCGGCGACGACGAGATCACCTGGTGCACGCAAGTGGGCAGTCCCCACGTCAACCTTGGGGTCAGCAAAGAGTTTGAGTTTGGCCAGCTGGTGCCCGGTCATGAGATCGGTTACCAGATTCAATACCAAAACTACAGCAACGTCCCGGTGGATGACGTGCTGATCACCGATACCCTGCCCGTGAGCACGACCTTCGCCCGCTCCTGGCGCTGGACCGACTACGGCGAGGTACCCGTCACGCCCACGCAGGTCACCGACGACTACGTGGTCTGGGACCTCGGCACCCTGCTGGGCGGCCAAAACGACGATCTCGGCGTGGCGCTGGATGTTGAGAGCGACGCGCCGGTTGGCACGGTGCTGACCAACACCGTCGAGATCAACGCCCTGCCCGGGGAGGATCGGTACGATGACAACGCCAACACCTGGGTTGAGTCAGTCCACGGGACCGGCCCCAACCTGCGGGTGGACAAGTACTACCGCTGGGAGGATGAGCAGCGCATCTTCTACGGGATCTACGTCAAGAACGTGGGCACGACGAATATGAGCAGCATCTGTGTCACCGACACCTACCCCATCTCCACCACCTCCGACGGGAACCTGTGGGTCGGCCACGGGCCGCGCTTCACGGAGACCCATGACGCGGAGAACCGCCAGTTCGTCGTCGAGACGGATAATCTTGGCCCCGGCGGCACGGCTCACTTCGGCTTCTGGGTGGACCTGGACGAGGCGATCCAGGGCGTGCAGGGGCTGCGCTTCACCAACACCGTCGAGGCGCCCTGGCCCGAGGACGTCGATACTGCCGACAACGTTGACACCGAGGTGGCCTACACCGGCCCCGACGTCTACGTCGAGAAGTGGCTCAGCGGTGGCGTGCCCAAGCCCGGCGAGATTGTCACCTTCACCGTCGCCTTCGGCAACCGCAACCAAAATCCGTGGAGCGGCGACGACCAGTACGAGAGCCACATCACCGACACGCTGCCGGCGGGGATGACATTCGTGCGAGCCACCGCTCCCTGGAACGTCAACTGGCAACCCGAGACCCAGGAGGATAACGTCCTGGCGTGGAGCTGGGGGCCGATGTGGTCCAACTCGCGCTGGGAGTTCGACCTGGTGGTTCAGATCACGGACACCGTCGAGAGCGGCGACGTGCTCACCAACGTGATCGAGGCCTACGGGGACAGCCCTGACGACGTCGAGGTCGACTGGGAGAACAACGTGTTCCGGCTGCCCGTTACCATCCTCAATCCCGTGTTCGAGATCGGCAAGGTCTACGAGAGCAGCCGCGTGGCGGGGGAGGTCGTGACCTACACCATCACCGTGACCAACGTGGGCAACGAGGTCGCCACCGGCGTGGTCGTCAGCGACACCATCCCTGAGTATCTAACCGACGCCACCGTGATCGGAGAGGGCACGCTGGAGCTTCCATACCTCTGGTGGGTGGTGGATACCATCCCGGCGGGCGGGACGGCGACGGTGCAGTTCACGGCGACGCTGCCGCTCACGGCCGGTCTGACCATCACCAACGAGACCTATCAAGTCATCACCTCTGATCAGGGGATATCCGGTCCAATGGGCGCCCCGGTCAGTTTCGAGGTGATATCGGCCGAGACGTACATCTACCTGCCGCTGGTGATGCGCAATAGCTAAACGAGAAGCCAACTGCTACCGGCTGAAACCCGGTAGTAGTTGGCTTTGCTCTCTTGCTCCAGTCTCTGTACTACATATTCAGTCAACGGATGACAGATGAAGAAAAGGACTCCGCCAGCGCCATTGAGGCCGCTCTGCGGAGTCCTCTCTTTGTCTGGCACCTACATGATCAAGCTTACTCAGCGAATCTGACTTCGCCGATCTTCCAAACCCTATCGACCTTGCGCAAGGTCACCGAGCGCTCGCTGGGGGTCGGGTTGCCGCGACTGGTAGGACAGCCCCATGATCACCCAAAGCGCCCACATCGATCCGCGCCAGCGCGTCCTAGGCCAAGGAGAATGGCGTCATCAGACTGTCTGCTTTAGGCCTGTCTGCCGCCTGCCTGTGCGTCGCACGCAGACAGGCCTGCCTGGCGGAGCGGTGTTTGACAAGCAAACGACAAGAAGGTATAGTTTGATGACGTGGTTATCATAGCCAGTACATCCAAGCAAGAGCGTTAAGAGAGGTTTTCGGATGAAGATTCTCGTTTATGGCGCTGGCCCATTGGGCAGCCTGATACAACGCGGACAAGGCGCGTCCCGGTCCGCCCTCGTCTGGACGGTGGAGGACGTGTGGGCGGGTCGTGCCCCCGACCTGGATGCGGCCGTGCGCCTGCTGCTCGAAGGGAGACAACAATGAACGCGCAACATCTTGACGCCCCTTGCGCCCGCGACATTCTGGGGTTCCTGGCCTTTTCCCACGGCTGGACGTGGCTCTTTTGGCTCATCGCTGGACGCTGGTGGGCTGTGATTCTGTTGCTCTATCCGGCGCTCGTCCTGCTCGCCGCTGCCATCGCAAACGTCGCCAACCTTCCACGCGGTGTTGCTCAGCCTTTGCGTGCTGCTTTTCCTGTCGGCGGTTATTGTGGGATTCCGGCGACGGGGCGGGACATCCAGACTGCGCTATCTACCGGCCCTCATCGGCGGGCTGAACCTGCTCTTCATCCTCGGCTTGGTCGTGATGCTGCAAGCCCTGGCCTTCGACGCCATCTTCGCCGCTGTGGGCGCGTGGGTTGCTGACTCTCCCCGTGTTGACGGCGGGGCTGACGACCATCGCGCTGGCAAGCACCGCCTGGGCCTGGCAGATGATTTATTCAACAACACTCAAGAAGGATATTAGCGAGGATGAGGATGTGAGCGAAGTCGAAAGACGAAGGCGAACGCGCAAACGCCGGAGAGGGTTGCGGACCAAGATCGTGATGTGGTCTCTGATTCCCACAGCCCTCATTCTGAGTGCAGTGGCGGCGCTGACTTTCTATGCCTACCGCCGGGTGACCGAAGACCTGGTGCTGGAACGGAACCAAGACCGGACCCAACTGCTCGCCGGGCAATTCGCAGCCGGGCTCCAGGATTACGTCAGGCCGCTGTCCAGCCTGGCTAATTCGCCAGATGTCCTGTCGGGCGTCGCCCAACGTCAACAAGCGGCGTTGGAACGCGCGTGGCCCGTCGGCGATCTAGCCCTCTTCGACGGCGGCGTGCTCATTCTAGACCGACGAGGGCGCGTAACCGCCAGCGTCCGTGACCCCGCGACACTGGTGGGGCGCGATATGTCGAGGCTGTTCACTGGCCCGGAGTCGATCAGCAGCGAAGCACTCGGCTTCACCAACATCCTGACCGACGTGATCCCCGGTTCTGGCGTCATCGCGCTTTCCCGCCCCGTGTGGCGTGTGCCAGAGGAGGTGGAGGGGACGGTTGTGGGCCTGTTTCTGGCCCAGCCGGGCGCGCCTCGACACAGCCAGTTCTACCGCGACATCTGGACGCTTTACATCGGCCGGCGCGAGAGCGCTTACCTGGTGGATGGGAATGGGCGCGTCATCTTTCACCCCGACACGTTCTTCATCGGTGACGATTTTTCTCACCTGGAGAGTGTGCGCCACGCCCTGAGTGGATCGCCCGGCGCGACCCTGGCCCGCGATTTGGATGGTTATGAAGTCGTAGCCGGGTACGCGCCGGTGCAGGGCGCGCCTTGGGCATTGATCACCGAGGAAAGTTGGGCCCAGGTGCTCCGGACCAGCCAACCCTACAGCCGCTTCATGCTCGCATTGTTGACGCTGGGCGTCGTCGTGCCCGTCGCCGTGGCAGCGTTGGGCGTGCGCCGGATCACCGATCCCATCGCCGACCTGAGCGTGGCGGCGCAGGAGATCGCCGCCGGTGACTTCGAGCAGACGATCAATGTGCAGACCGGCGATGAACTGGAGACGCTGGCGACACAGTTCAACAGGATGGCTGCCCAATTGCAGGCCTCTTACGCCCACCTGGAGCGGCGGGTGGGCGATCGCACGCGAGAATTGGCGGCACTGAATCACATCGCCGCCGTAGTCAGCCGCTCCCTGGCTTTGGAAGAGGTGTTGGGCGCCGCGCTGGAGCAGACGATGGCGCTCCTGGGGATGGAGGCGGGTGCAGCCTTTCGCCTGGAAAACGAGCAGGCGCTGGCGATGGCGGCACACCGGGGATTGTCGGAAGCCTTCGTCAGGCAAGTCGCGCGCCTGCCCTTGCACGTCAGTATCGCAGCCCAGGCGGTGGGAGAGGCGCGGCCTGTCGTCCGACCGGTATCTGATTATCCTGAGAGCGATTTCCGCGCGCTCTTGGAAACCGAGGGCTTGCGTCTGATCATCGGTGTGCCTCTGATCGCCAAGGGGGAGATCCTGGGGGTGATGAACCTGGCGACCCGCGAGGATCGGGTGGTGACGGCGGAGGAGCGGGCGTTGTTGGCCTCCATCGGCCAGCAGACCGGCGTAGCGGTGGAGAACGCCCGGCTTTACGAACAGGCCGAGGCCTCGGCGGCCGCGGCCGAACGAAACCGCCTGGCCCGCGAGTTGCACGATGCCGTGAGCCAGACCCTCTTTTCCGCCAGCCTGATCGCTGACGTTTTGCCACGCCTGTGGGAACGGGACCCCGACGAGGCCCGGCGGCGGCTGGCGACGTTGCGCCGTTTGACGCGCAGCGCGATGGCCGAGATGCGCACGCTGCTCCTGGAATTGCGTCCCTCCGCGCTGCTCAAGGCGGACCTGGGAGACCTGCTGCGCCAACTGGCCGAAGCGGTATTGGGCCGGACGCAGATCGAGATGGTGGTGGAGCTGGCGCCCATTCCCGATCCGCCGCCCGACGTCAAGATCGCCCTGTACCGGATTGCCCAGGAGACGCTGAATAACGTGGTCAAGCACGCAGACGCCGCGCAGATCACGGTGAGCGCGCGGGGCCTGCTGACAGGGGAGGAGGGGATCGAGTTGCGTGTCGTGGACGACGGGCGGGGCTTCGATCCCAGGAGCACGCCAGCGGCGGGCCACTTCGGTCTGGAGAATATCCGCGAGCGGGCAGAGGCCATCGGCGCGGCGTTGGCAATCGAGAGCGAACCTGAGCGTGGAACCTGTGTGTCTGTCGTTTGGAAAAAAAGTGGTGAGCACGAAAACAGAAAGGAGCAGCAATGAGTGAGAATCGGCCGATTCGCGTGATGCTGGTGGACGATCACGAGATGGTGCGTAATGGCCTGGGGACGTTTTTGTTGATCCACGGTGACCTGGAATTGGTCGGTGAGGCCGGCGACGGTGAGGAGGCTTTGCGTCTGTTCGCCAGTGTCCAACCCGACGTGATTCTGATGGATCTCAAGATGCCCCGGATGGATGGCGTTGAGGCGACGCAGGCGTTGCTGGCCCGCTCGCCAGAGGCGCGCGTCATCGCCCTGACCAGTTTCGACGATGACCAGTTGGTGGAGCAAGCGCTAGAGGCGGGCGCGACGGGCTATCTGCTCAAGAACGTCGACGCCGACGACCTGGCCGATGCCATCCGCGCAGCCCACCGGGGCAAACCGACGTTGGGACCGGAGGCGACCGAGGCTCTGCTCCGGGTGTCCCGTCGTCCGCCCTCGCTGGGGCACGACCTGACAGAACGAGAGCGAGAGGTGTTGGCGTTGATGATCGATGGCATGACCAATCCCAAGATCGCCGAAGCGCTATTTGTCAGCCCGACGACGGTCAAATCCCACGTGAGTAGCATTCTGTCGAAGTTGGGGGCCGCCACGCGCACCGAGGCAGTCTCCCTCGCCCTGCAGCATGACGTGTTGGAAAGAAAATCGTAGGGCGTTGCTGGAGGAAGTGTACAAATGAAGATAAAACACCTGTTCTTTCTCGTCCTCGCCCTCGTCCCCGCTGTGCTGGCGAGCCTGCTGCTCGTCGGGTGCGAGTCAGGGACAGCCGCGCCTGACCTGACGCCCCAGCAGGTGGTGGTCAAGTTCTACCGCTGGTACATCGGCTACCCCGGCAACCCGTTGGTCGACCGGGAATATCGCCATAACCCTTACCTGGCCGAATCCTTCGTGCAGGAGATCGACGAAGCGCTGGAGAATCTCAGCCGGGGCAGTGCGGATCCGATTTTGCTGGCCAGGACGTGCCGGAGCGTTTCTCTGTGGGCGAGGTCTCGATTGCGGCCGAGCGCGCCGAGGCGCTCGTTTATCTCTATTGGAGCGGGAATCCGACGCCCAGCCAGCGGCGGATCGACCTGCAACTGACCGACGGCGAATGGAAGATCACCGGCGTCTCAACGATCGAGCCTTAGGTGTCTTCTCAATAAACCGAGTGCTTGTTCGTAGTAGGCGCTTCAGCGCCCCTAAAAGCGCCATCTTCTCTCTTCTCTCCAATCACCGCTCTTATCCACCTGTCCAGGTGCCTAATCCTCCCATCGGAGGATACCCATTTCCCCCAGATAGCCGATGCGTAACGGCGCCTTTTCTGTTACACTATGGGTGAAGATGAGAGAAGGCAATCACCTCACTCGAAAAGAAAAAGGTTACGTTAACAACAGAAAAGGAGATCAGAAAATGAAAGGTAAGTTTGGCATTTTTAGTGTGGGGATCGTGGCGCTGTTGGTTGTGGCGATTCTGGTGGTCGCCGGTCTATACGGCGGGGCTACGGCGCAGGAGGGTGCGAGGACGAACGCGGACGCTCCCGAACAGGTCGTGGCCGACTTCTACGACTGGTACCTGGGCTACATTGGGAAGGGTGAAACGATGCGCAACCCGCTGGTCGACGGCGTTTACCGGGAGTGTGGGTACCTGACCGACGACTTCGTGACCGAGATCGACGAGACGCTCGCGTCCTTCGACCAGGGAGCCTTCGACCCCATCCTGATGGCGCAGGACGTGCCGGAGCGGATCGACGTGGGCGCCTCGGACGTAGCGGGCGATAAGGCCACCGTGACGGTCGAGATGTACTGGGGCGGCAATCCAACCCCCACCGAGCGCACGGTGACGCTGTTCAAGATCGATGGCGCGTGGAAGATCGCGGGTGTCAGGTCGTAACCCCGATCGAGATGTTGGCGGCGGGGGGAGCTTATGCTCCCCCTTTCGCTTTAAACGGTGACGTGAGGAGGGAAAGGAATGAAAACAGGATTGAAATTTCGAGGGGTTTACCTTTTGGTGGGTGTTGTATTACTGATGGTAGCTGTAAGCTGCAGCGTGGCGGAGGACAGCGTCCAGACGCCGCGCTTGGCCTTCGAGGCCCCGATGAACGTGGGCTCGGATGAGGTGTTGCACGTCAGTTTGGGGGTGCGTAACGCTGGATCACACACTTTTGATGGGGACGAGCAATTCGACGGGTGGATGGAGCTGCGCCATATCTCCGGCGACTTGCGCGCCGACGCCGAGATCGCGACGTTAGCGGCATTGGAACCCGGTGAGATGGCGTGGTCGATGAGCTGGGAGGGGGAATTGGAACCCGGCGCCTACCGGTTGACCT
The DNA here is from genome assembly GCA_034437315.1 of Anaerolineae bacterium. GTDB lineage: Bacteria > Chloroflexota > Anaerolineae > B4-G1 > B4-G1 > DSAR01. Next base: position 2,242 of record DAOTUC010000246.1, on the reverse strand, counting down.
GGGGATCGGATAGCTACGGATTCACGACCGTCGATTTCACCCTCGTCGAGCGGGACGGGCGATTGTACTTGCTGGATGCCGCGCCACCGGAACCAAGCGTCGAGGCGAGCGAGGCAGTCGACGTTCTCGTCGCTCAGGCAATAGCCGATCTCCAGACCCGGTTAGGGGTAGCGGAGGGTGTGGTGACCGTCCAGCAGGTCGAGGAGACAGAGTTCCCCGATGCCAGCCTGGGCGTCCCGGAACCGGGCCAAGCGTATGCTCAGGTCGTCACGCCGGGCTACGTGATCCGGCTGGAGGCGGCGGGCCAGGTGTACACCTATCACGCCGCCGGGGAGCGGATCGTTCTTGCATCTCCGGAGACCGGGAGAGACACGCCCGGCGAGCCTTCGTATCAGCAAGTGCTTGTGCCAGAGATCGGATTGGCCTTCGATGCACCGGCCGATTGGCGGCGGCTTGAGCCAGAGATGGCCTGGACGCCCGAAATGGGCAGCGAAGTACGCCTGGGTTTCGATTGGATGGAACTCGAGCCGCCGATGGAGCTAGAGGCCGCGATGTTGCCGTCGCCGGCCCAGATCGTCGATTCGAGGCCGGTCGATCTGGGCTGGGTCGAAGGACGCCGCTTCACGCTCGACGTGTACGCGCCGGAGGAATCGTTTCAGATGCACGTGCTCTGCACCTTGAACCGAGGAGGCAAACGCCTGGGGCTGGATTTCTATGCCGTGGCGCTGAGCCCAGAGGCTTTACAAGAACTTGAGCCGCTCTTACAGCACATGCTCGATACGGCCCAATTGACCGGGGATCTAGCGCCGCACCCCACGCCGCGCCCTACGCCGTACCCAGTGCCGAGTGATGCCCCAGACGTCGCCGATTGGCCAGTTTTCCGGGATGAAGCGTATGGGTTCCAGTTCAAGTATCCGCCGGATTGGACGTATCAGGAGATGGCGGCTAAAGGGTCAGGCGTGCCCGACGATTGGCCGTTGGCGCGGATGGTGATCTTCTTCCCCCAGAGGTGGGGCGAGCGCTTCGAGCGAAGCGGCCCGCCCGACCCCGATGCACCGCCAGCTATCCCGGCGATCAATCTGGAAGTCTACTTGGGGTCGGAAGCGCAATACCGGCGGGTGTACGTCGAGCCGGACGTCAGCGAGCAGGTGGATGTCAACGGTACCCCGGCAATCCGCGAGGAGGAGATCATCAGCGAGCAGATGCGTTTGCTGCGCTACGTGTTCCAGCCGGTCGACAATGACCGGTTACGCGTTGTCTTGACCGATAATTACAGTGGCTTCACCGAGCGAGCGAGCGAGAATGAGGGGGTTGTGACTCGCATTCAGCAGATAGTGGCAACGTTCGCGTTCGTAGAGTGATAGAGTCTGACCGGTTAGCAGCAAGTGTAGAAATCCTGTGTGCGGCGAGCGCAACACGGGGGCCAAGCGTGATCGGAACACGTGGGTGATTTCATCGGAACGCAACTCCCGGGCAGCGTGCGCTGACAAGGACGTTTCATCGTTTTGCGGTGTGCCCGCCCTCGGATCATCACCGCTGTTTCCTTTCACTGGATGTTTCCACACCCCGCCTTGCTCACGTATCCCCCACGCTCACCGCAACCCGCAAGGGAACGGGCAGATTGCAGTCTGCCGCCTGCCTGTGCGTCGCACCTGCCTGTGCGATGCACCTGCCTGTGCGATGCACGCAGACAGGCGCAGACAGGCGCAGACAGGAGGCACAGGCAGGCGGTGAGGTTGCGGTGTTTCTACCATTGGCGTGTCGCTGATGTTTCCACCGATGTTTTCGCCTTGCTCTCCACCGAGGGGAGCGTGCGCTGTTGAGGACCATTGCTTGACCGGCGTTCTCTTCGTTTTCCTTGGAGAAGAGACAAGGAATCGAGACGAGGGCGTTTCATCGTTTTGCGGTGCGTCCGTCCTTGGATCATCACCGCTGTTTCCATTGTTGTTTCCGCACCCCGCTTGCTCACATATTCACTATGCTCACCGCGACCCGCAGCCGACCAGGCATCTTCCTGTCTGCCGCCTGCCTGTGCGTGTCCGCTCGCTTTACGCTTTTCGCTAAAGACAACCGGACAGTGGAGGGACGTGAGCTAGATATTCGCGGCAAGTGTTCCCTTGAATTTGCTGGCTACGACGCGGATAAACTACATCCGAGCCAGATGCCTATTGCCCGCGTTTTGCGAGGACAATTGCTCAGATGGCCCCCCGAACTTCTTAAGGAGGCTGTCCCAAGCACGTAA
>DAOTUC010000245.1:0-2584 GCA_034437315.1 Anaerolineae bacterium | reverse complement strand
GCGCCCGCGCGGATTGCAGAGATCGCCCAGGGGAACGTCGAAGTGGATGAGGTAGACCACCGGCGTCGGTTCTATATCTCTGCCAGGGAGGTTGGCGGCCTCGTGAATAGGTTGCGCTAATAGCGCGAGTTGATTCATCATCGTCTCCCTTCTTGGGACGCAGCGACGCGGATCAAGGCCTCTGGATAGGCCGGGGCGCTTTCCCCGGCGTCGGCGTACAAGCGACGGCGGGCATCCAGGAGCAGCTCTTCGTATTGGCTCTCGGTGAGTTGGACTTCGGCGTGATCGACAGCGGCGTCGAGGGCCAGGGCGATGACGCGCAACATAAAGGCTTGGGGGATGTTCCAGGCGTTCATTGTTTATCGTTTCCCGTTATCATAAAAACCATTTGTGTCTGTCGTTGATTTTGCATAGCCGCTGGCGAGACCCACAACGTCTCGCGTGCCTGATGATGATAATTCGTTGTGCGCGACAGCTTCTCTGCGCGCCCCCAGTCCGGCAGATATTCATCGTAGAGTTCACTCGGATATCCACTGATGATTGCCATGCCCTCCAGATCGCGGATGCGTTCCAGGAGCGCTCGATGATACGTTGTGTCAGTTTCGGCCTGGTATGCATCGCGCCCCCACCGTCTCAGCGACGGCAGATACGGCGGGTCGAGATAAAACAACGTGGCTGGCGCATCGTAGCGTTCGATGACCTTTAGTGCCTCGTCGCACTCGATGAGCGCATCCTTCAGTCGTCTGGCGATGCACACGAGGTGATCCCAACGATTCCAGTCGGCAGTGGCCGCCGACCCCCGTGACCCGCTGCGCTGAAAGCGCCAGCCAGCGGGGTGGGCCGGTTTGAAGCCGCCCCAGCCCTGCCAAACCCGGATGTAGTAGCGCCGGGCTTGCTCCAGCGGATCCAGGTTCAGATTCTCGAATGACCTCCAGGCAATCTCATACTCGCGTCGACTGTATGGCGTGAGACAAATCGCTCTGACCAGTTTAGTGGTGTGCTCACGCAGAATCTGGAAGAAATTGACCAGGTTCCCATCCAGGTCGTTGAGCACCTCAATAGGCGATGGCGTTTTCTGAAGAAAAACCGACGCAGCGCCACAAAATGGCTCCACGTAGCATTCTATGCTGGTCGGCGCTGGGAAATGCTCGATGATCCACGGTGCCAGGCGCCATTTGCCGCCATGGTAACGCAGAGCTGGCGCATTTATGTCCATCTACAACCCCTCCACCATTTCCTGCATCTGGGCCGCGTCGGAGTGGACGTAGCGCGAAGTCGTCGCCAGGTTGGCGTGACCCAGGATATCGCGCAGCGTGGCCAGGTCGCCGCCCCTGCGCAAGAAACGGGTGGCGAAGGTGTGACGCAGCGTGTGAGGCGTCGCGTCTTCGATGCCCGCCCGGAGGGCCGCCCCCTTGACCATCTCCTGGATGGCGCGCTCGCTTAACCTGGCAAGGCTCTTGGACAGAAATAGCGCCAGTGTATTCGACTCAGGCCGCGCTTCCAGGTAGTCCGAGAGCGCCCTCCGCGCTTGGAGCGAGAGCGGCACCTCGCGTTCTTTTAAGCCCTTCCCCTGGCGGATCGTGGCCCAGCCTGATCTATCATTGAGCGCCACGTCGCCGATGTCGAGGCCGACCACCTCGCTCACGCGCAGCCCGGCCCGCGCCATCAGGTTGACGAGGGCCACGTTCCGCAGGGTCATCCAGGCTGGTCCCCACCGGTTGTTCTCCACCGCCCTCACCAGGCGGCCCAGGTCTCGACCGGAGAGCGTCTCCACCGGTTTGTCTACCTGGCGGACGCCCCGCGTGCTGATCTCGTTGCCGACGTAGCCGGTCGCGCCCTTGACGGCCGCCAGGCGCACGTTGACGGTCGAGGCGGCGTATTGCCTGACGCTGGAGAGATACCCGCGCCACTCGCGGACTTCCTCGTCGGTCAACATCGTCGGATCGGGAAGCTCTCCGTAACTGCCCCGATACCATTCGGCGAAATCGTCCAGCGCACGCCGGTACTGCTCGCCGGTGGCAGCGGTGCAGGTGTCGATGAAAGCCTCGATGGTTTCAGTCCAATTCATCTGCTCTCCTTGCCGCCTTCAACGGCCCGCACTTGTAATCTTTCGTCTTCATCTCGGTACCACTCGGCGCAGTCGACGATGCCATTGAGCGGTGTCAGGTCGCCGGGTAAAACATAGCGTCCAGCGCGTACCTCAAAGCCCAATCTCTCCAGTCGTTGCTGCACGATGCGTTCCAGGTCATACATTGCCTCGTACCGCGCCTGTTCGCGGGGATCGTCGAAGTCGCCGTTGCGGCGGAAGCCAGTGACGGTTAGGGACTTGCTGAGCCAGATCAGCTCGTTGCGGTCGTTCAGGGTCTGCAAGTCCAGCGTGATCTCAGTGCTGGGCAAGCCGTGGAACCGATGCGTCTTCTCGCCCAGCACCAGGCGGACAATCTGGGCCGGACACGCTTCCTCGACGAAATCGCTGAAGCTGGGCACTGTAATCACGTTGAAGTCGTTCATTGTCCACCTCCAATGCGAATACTCAAGCGGGTATCCGGCGTGATTTTCCCGGTCGCAACCTCCCACCACGCTT
>DAOTUC010000244.1:0-17246 GCA_034437315.1 Anaerolineae bacterium | reverse complement strand
ACGTCCACCGTGCCCTGCCCGGCCGACTTGACGCCCACGCTCGAACCGCCGCCCTGCACGTCAATCTGCACGTCGGGGTTGGCGGCGACGAACGCCTCGGCGAACTTCTCCGCCAGCGGCTGCACCGTCGTCGAACCGGCGACGCCGATCTGTCCGCCCTCGGCCGGTTCATCCACAGGTTCTGGTTCCGCTGTCGGGGCTGTCGGCGCCTCCGTAGGATCTCCGGCGGGGATCTCCGTCGCGCTCGATCCACACCCAACCGCGGCGACCAACAGGGTCAATATCAACATACTAACGAGCACTATACGACTTTTCAGATACATTTTCTCCTCCAATTCAGATTTAGTTTACTTCTCTACATCTCTGTGAATACATTCAACTCCAAACGATGCGCGATATGATTCCTCCCCTTAAGCTTCACCTGGATTTCAAACGATCGGTGGATAAATTATGCTCGGCTAAAAACTGCCTGATCTCCGGGCACCCGAGCACGCTAACCAACGCGACCCTATCCCCATTCCACAAAACAAAATGGTAGGTGTCCGGCTCTTCCTGTAAACGAGAGTGCATCCTGGGACGCACGTAAACAGGCGATTCCACCTCCCAACCGCTGGACAACATCCCCGCCAAGTGAACATAGGAAGAAAACATGTTATCCCTCCCGATCATTCCAAACGCGCACAAATACCCACCACCTGGAGCGTGTGGTCTCAAATTGGGAAGGAAGCGGTCGCCCCCTGCGACAGGAAATGACACATTCGCCTCAATGAATGGACAATCAAATCACCCATTCATCAAAGCGAATTGTATCATATCCAGATTAAGAATTTTTTGGGAGGGGTTTATCGAAGGGTTAGTGCTTGGTTAACAACGTGTTAAGGGGATTGATGTGATGGGGTCGCCAGGGCCGGTATAGCTACGTAGAAGGTCGAGCCGCGGCCCTCCAGGCTCTCGACCCATATCGACCCGTGGTGGGCCTGGACGATGTGTTTAGCTATCGCCAGGCCCAGGCCGGTTCCGCCGCCAGAACGGGCGCGATCGGCCTTGTAGAATCGCTCGAAGATACGGGGGACATCATCGGCCGGAATGCCCACGCCGGTGTCCGCCACCCAGATCAGCGCCCACACGCCGGGCGAAAGCAGATCGTCCAAATCCGCCTCCAACGCGGGCGCCGCTTCCACACACTGCACATCCCCCGACTTTTGAACGCGCACGCGGGCGGCGGACACACAAATCTGACCGCCGGCGGGCGTGAATTTGATCGCGTTGTGCGCCAAGTTGGCGACGACCTGCTGCATCCGCTCGGCGTCGGCCTGGATGCGGACCAGATCCCGCGGCGCATTGAGCGTCAAACGAAGGCCGGCGCGCTCCGCCTGCGGCTCCAACCGTTTCACCGGAGGATTCACCACGTCGGCCAAATCCACCACCATCATCTGGAAGGGCGCTTGCCCCGACTCAATGCGCGAAAGCTCCAATAGCTCTTGAACGATCTGGGTCAGCGCGTCCACCTCCGTCTCCATCCGCTCCAGGAAACGAAGGGCGGCCGGCGGATCGTCCAGCGCGCCATCCCGCAGCGTATCGACCAACGCTTTCAGGGAAGCGAGCGGAGTGCGCAACTCGTGGGAGATGTTGCTGATGAAATCCCGGCGAACGGTCTCTAGTCGCCGGACGCGGGTCAGATCCTGGAGAATGACCAGAGAGGCTTGCGGGCCGGCGTCATACAACGGCGTGGCGATAGCCTGCAAGAAAACGCCCTGCCGCCCCATCTCCACCGATTCAAAGCACTCCTCCCTCTCCTCGTAACACTGCCGCCACAGGCTGATGATGCGATGATCGCGCACGACCTGCGAAAAGGGACGCCCCAGAGCTAAAACCTCGTCGCCGCCGAGGAGTCGAGCAGCGGCCGGGTTGATCAAACGCACATATCCAGAACCATCCGTGATGATGACGCCATCCGCCATCGTGTCCAACACAGCGGTCAAACGCCCCCGCTCCTCCACCAGCGTCGTGACCGTCCCCCGCAATCGATCCGCCATCTGGTTGAAAGCGCCCGTGAGCACGCCGACCTCGTCGTGGGTGACCGGCAGGAGTCGCCCGCTCCAATCGCCGTGCGTCATCGACTGGACGACCTGGGTCAATTGCCGTATCGGGCGGGCGGTCCGTTCGGCGATCAGCAGAGCCAGCAGCAAGGCCAGTGCAGCGGTCCCGGCCGCGACGATTAGCAGAGCGCGTTGTAGGCGCGCCAGATCGGCCCTGATCTGGCGCAGGGGCACAGCGACCCGGACATATCCGACGCGCCGACCCTCCAAACGCACCGGGAGCGCCACGTACATCATATCGTAGTTGACGGTGCGGCTGAAACGGATGCTGTCCCCCTGCCCTTCCGCCAGCGCGCTCTGCACCTCGGGGCGGTAGAGGTGGTTGTCCATCTGATCGCGGTCCTCGTGCGATTCCCCCAGCACGACGCCATCGCCGTCAATGAACGTGATGCGCGCGTCCAGGAGGCTGGCGTAGTGATGGGCGAGCGCGTCGAGTTCGCCCGCATCGTCCCACGCCGCCGAAGTCAACGTATCCTCGATCAAGCGGGCCTCCGCGGTCAACTTAGCTTGTAGATCCTCCAGGTAAGCGTCCCGTATCAGGTTAGAAAGGTAGATGAGCAGGCCGGCCATGGTCAGCAGGATGAGCACCATATACGGCACAGCGATGCGCCAGCGGATGCTAGGGAAATGGATCATGCTTTTACCCTCCAATCTTAGTCACTCGACCAGCCACCCGGCTGAACGGTTACCCTCTTTCGAGCACGTGGCTGAGCAACTACTCTTCAAAACGGTAGCCCATGCTGCGCACGGTGACGATGCGCACCGGATTGGCCGGTTCGGGCTCGATCTTTTCCCGTAACCAACGCACGTGCACGTCCACTGTGCGGCTTCCGCCCCGGTAATCCCAATCCCACACGCGGTCCAGGATCACGTCCCGCGAGAGAACGATGCCCCGGTTCTGAATCAGGAAGACCAGCAAATCGTATTCTTTTGGTTTCAGGTGCAGCGTCTCGCCGGCGCGAGAGACCTCGCAACGGGTCAAGTCGACCGTCAGGTCGCCGCTCACCAACACGTCGCTTTCGATCTCCGGATCGCCGGCCGCGACCTCCTCGCGGGTCAACCGCACCCGCCGCAAGAGCGCCTTGACGCGGGCCATCAGCTCGCGCATGCTGAAAGGTTTGGTCATATAATCGTCGGCGCCGACCTCCAGGCCGACGACCTTGTCCACCTCGTCGTCGCGGGCGGTGAGCATCAGGATCGGCGCGTTCATCTCCTGGCGGAGAATCCGGCAGACCTCAAAGCCGTCCAGGCCCGGCAGCATGATGTCCAACACGATCAGGTCTGGGCGCTCTTTTCGGGCCGTTTCCAGGGCGGTCGGGCCGTCCTCGGCCAAACAGACCGCGTACCCTTGACGGGTCAGATTATATTGCAAGGTGTCCAGCAGCGTGGGTTCGTCCTCGACTACGAGTATCTTCGCCTCTACGGTCGTCATAATTCCTCTTTCTCAAGGCCAATCTCAACCCCGTTCTCAACCTCGTTCTCAATCCCGTTCTCAACGCCAATCTCAACCCCGTTCCGATCCGCTGTGGACGCCGATTGGGGGAACAGTTTTTCCGCCAGCGTATCCAGCCAGCCGACAACGCCTCCGCGTCCAACCGCGCGCTCGTCCTCGTCCAGGCCGTCAACGGCGTCAACCATCTGAACCGCCCCACCCGCTTCCCCGGCATTGAGCGTGTCGTCCGTCTCCCCGGCGGCAGGTTCACGAACCGGGCGTGGGCGATAGGGCAGATTGAGCGCCAAAACCGTCAACCAACCGACGAGGAAGGAGAGCAGCCCGATCGCCCCCAGGCCCAGCAATTGGACCGCCAACTGGCCCGGCCCATCGCCGACGAAACCGGCCGCCGGCAAGAAGCCGGTCACGCCCTGCCCGATAACCTCGTGATAGGCGTCTGCGCCGATCCCGTTCCACCCCTGCCCCCATCGCCCGTCGGCGAAAAGAGCTGTCGCCAACGCGCCCCACAACCCGCCGAAGATCGCCAAGGGGACCGCCGCCGCGCCATCGGGCAAGCGGAGGACTTGTTCTACCAAATAGACGCCCACCGGCAGTAGCAGGCCGGCGACGACGCCGACGAGCAACGCCGCCCAGGGCGGCATAAAGGGGGCGCCGGCGGCCACGGCCACGAAACCGACCACGGCCCCTCGCGCCGACATCAACGGGTCGGCATGCCCCACGGTGAACCAACAATAGAGCTGGGCAGCGAAGATACCGCCCGCGCCGGCCAACATCACGTTGACGGCGGTGTACGGGAGATTCAAGCGCGCGTCCGCCACGTGGAAGGGTTGACTTAACGCCCATCCCAGCGCGCCCAATCCGAACAGGGAGGCGCCCAGATTGGCCAGCAAGGGGAAGTGGGCCGGCGGCATTTCGACTGGCGCGTCTGGATCAGACGGCGGTCGTCGCTGCCCCAGGCCCAGCAGGCCGCCCAACGCCGCCATCCCGCCCAGCAGGTAAACGACCGCTGAACCGGCGTGGTCGACGAAACCGTGCCCCCAATTGAGCATACGCTCCAACCCCAGGTTGGAAAGCCAGCCCCCGCCCCAGACCCAACAGGCGGTCACAGGAAAGAGAAACGCGGCCACGACGAGGCCCAGAAGGGTTACTTGCCATCCGCGCGCCCGCCGGTGCAAGCTCAACACCGGCAGGAGGACCGCCGTCGCCGCCATCGGCAGATAGGTCAAGAACAGGGCCAACGCTTCCGGCGTCGCCGCTTGATCGGCCAGGAAAAAGCCCCTCAAGCCGACCAGGCCCCACGCCAGATCTCCCTGGTCGGCCAAGAGGTGATCCAGCCCCGATAACCCCGGCTGGTCGCTCATCAGGCCAGCCCCTCCCAGGTGGAAGGCGAAACCCACGGCGAAATAGCCCAACGTCGCTAACGCCAGGGTCAACGATCCGACTGTCGCCGATCGTCGCGCTCGTTCCGGCGTCATCCCGCCCCAGGCCAATAGAAAAAACCCCAGGGGGATCAAATATCCCAATAGCGCTGGAAGCCAGGTTTCGATTGTCATAATGTTTCCTTTCCAGTAGAATGGTACATTGATATACTGAAGTGGTGTATTGGGCCAATCTTACCAGACTCCACCGTTTTCGCCAAGTGAAGGGAAGGGAGGGATATGATGAGTGAGGAGCGACTTCGACTGTTGGCCGATTGTATGCTCGGTTCGCTGGCCAAGTGGTTGCGACTGTTGGGTTATGACACTGCCTACGAGAACGAGGCGGCCGATCCGGAGCTGGCGCGTCGAGCGCGCGCGGAGGGGCGCGTACTGCTCACCCGCGATCACGAGCTATCCAGACGGAGGGGGTTACACACGCTGCTCATCCAATCCGAGGATTTGAAAGAGCAGATACAAGAGGTGCAGGAGGCCCTAGGCCCCCCGCCCGATTCGGCGCTCTCCCGTTGCCCGGTATGCAACACCTGTTTAGCGTCCATCTCCCACGCCGAGGCCGCCAAACGGGTTCCGCCTTACGTCGCGAAGACGCAAACCGAATTCCATCGCTGCCCCGGTTGCGGCCGCATCTATTGGCCCGGCACGCACATCGAAAAGATCCAACAGCAGATGGAGACCTTCGATCTGCTGGAGTAAAGCTCACCTCCGTTCGCTCAAAGCGGACCACAGTCCGCGCCGGGTGTACGAACGCTTTACGTTTCGCCCGTATGCGGTATAATCCCTCCAATTAGCTACAGAGCGTCTTAAATGATTGCTCTAGCCACTGTTCCGGAGGCGCTAATCGGCCCGAGGACGGGCCTCTGAGCGAATTTTTTAATAGTCTCTACGGGGAGTGAAAATACTTTTATGAGACCAGAAGATCAGACAAACGAGCAGTCGCCTGTCACGACGAGCGACAAGCTGACCCTCATCGCCCAATTCCGGCGGCAGGTTATGGGCCTGATGAGGGTCGACGATTACGAAATCCTCCAGGACGCCGAAGGCGCCATCGCCTTCCGGGGACAACTACTTGAGGACCCCGAAACGGCCTTCCCAAAAATCGAGCAACGGTTCGCGCGACTCGGCTACACGCCCATCCTACGCGATTGGTCTGACGATGGGCACGAGATCATCATCATCAAGGAAGTGGAAGAACGAGCGCCCGGCCGGTTATGGGTCAACGCGGCGTTGTTCCTGGCGACTATGTTCAGCGTCCTGTACATCGGCGCGGCCAACGCGCTGCAAGAGGCGGATATGTTCATCGACCCAGAGAGCCTCGACGCCCTGATGATGCCGCTCACCCACCTCCATTGGGGGATCCCCTTTGCCGCTACATTGATGAGCATCCTGCTGGCCCACGAATTGAGCCATTATTTCGTCGCCCGACGCTACGGTTCCCCGGTCAGCCTGCCCTATTTTATCCCTATGCCCTTGAGCTTGATGGGCACGATGGGGGCGGTCATTGTGCAGCGCGCGCCGATGCGCGACCGCAAGGCCTTATTCGACATCGGCGTCGCCGGGCCGCTAGGCGGCCTGATCGTCGCCATTCCCCTGGTCATCCTGGGACTGTCTCTTTCCAACGTCCAAGCGCCGCCGCCCAACGTGGACGTCGTCCTGCAAGAGGGAAATTCCTTGCTTTATCTGGGGTTAAAATACCTCGTCTTCGGCCAGATTTTGCCCAGTGGCGGTGTAGACGTGTGGCTTCACTCCGTCGCTTTCGCCGCTTGGGCCGGGTTGTTGGTCACGATGATCAATTTGATCCCGGTCGGTCAATTGGACGGGGGACACATCAGCTATGCGCTCCTGGGAAAACGGGCCAACGTATTGAGTCGGATCGCCATCATCGCGATGTTTGGGTGGGGGGGATGGTTATTACTCAATGGCAATAACGCCGGGGGATTCTGGATCACGTGGGGAGGATTGAACATATTCTTCAACAACCATCACCCGCCGCCCCTCAACGACGCGCTGAAACTCGACCGGAAACGAGTCGCGCTGGGGATTGGAATACTGGTGATCTTCATCCTGTTGTTTATGCCGGCGCCCTTACAACAAGTTTACCTGCGTTAAGATCAAACACTGTCCGTCAAGATGGACGACGGCGCAAAGTTGACAGGCGCGCCATCTTATGTTACCATACTGCCCATCAGGAGACAAGCATCCTATGGCTATGAACGTATACCCTATCCCTAGCAACCGGGGCCCCAATTCGGGGGCGGGTTAGCGCTGCTTGGATCCGGTTAGCCACGTCAACCAGCGACGATTCAGTGACTTACCAGCCTTCCGACAGCCGGAAGGCTGCTTTCTTTTGTGTCGTCATCTAAAGGGTAAAAGGAGAAAATAAATGAAAATCTCGCATATCTTTGGACACACGCTGCGCGAATCCCCCACCGGGGCCCAGCTGACCAGCCATCAACTGGCGCTCCGCGCCGCCCTGGTGCGCTTTCTTGGCGCCGGCCTGTATAGCTATTTGCCGCTGGGTTGGCGGGCGGCGCGCAAGATTGAGGCGATCATGCACGAGGAGATGCAGGCCATCGGCGCCCAGGAGATGCTGATGCCGGTGATGCACCCGGCCGAATTGTGGCAAGCGACCGGGCGATGGTACAGCGTGGGGCCAGCCCTGGTGCGGGTGAAGGACCGCAACGAACACGATTACGCTATGGCGATGACCCACGAGGAAGTCGTCGCCGAATTGGCCCGCCGGGAGATCAACTCCTATCGGGATCTTCCCCAGGTCGTCTATCACATCCAGACGAAGATACGGGATGAACCACGCGCCCGAGGCGGGCTTTTGCGCGTGCGCGAGTTCCGAATGAAAGACGCCTACAGCCTCGATGTCGACGCCGAGGGGCTGGACGAATTCTATCCCAAGATCATCGCCGCCTACGAGCGCATCTTCGAGCGCTGCGGCCTGGATCCCATCGCCGTCGAGGCGGATACGGGGATGATGGGCGGCGCCGATTCCCACGAGTTTATGCTGCCCCACCCCGACGGCGAGGACACCTTCATCCGTTGCACGGACTGTGGTTACGCGGCCAACGTCGAGCGGGCCGAGTTTAAGCTGTCGCCGGTCGAGGCGCAACCGGTTGAGGAGACCCAACCCATCGCCACCCCCGATTGCGAGACCATCGCCGACGTCGCCGCTTTCGTGGGCGTGCCGACGCGCCAGACGCTCAAGGTGGTCTTCTACACCTGGACCAAAAACGAGGCGGAGACGCCGGTCATGGCGCTCATCCGCGGCGACCTGGAGGTCAACGAGACGAAACTGTTGAACACGCTCGGCGGCGGGACGCTCGATACAGCGACCGGGGATGCGATCCGGGCTGTGGGCGGCGAACCGGGATACGGCTCACCGGTCGGCCTACGTGTGCGAAAGCCGGGCGAGGAGGCGGGCGTCATCGTCATCGCCGACCCATCTATCCAGGCCGGGCAGAATTTCGTCGCCGGGGCCAATCGCCCTGGCTTCCACCTGACCGGCGTCAACTATCCCCGCGATTTCGAGGTCACGGTTCTGGAGGACGTCGCACAGGCGCAAGACGGGTACCTGTGCCCCCATTGCGAGGGAACGCTGAAGGCGGAATCGGCCATTGAGCTGGGCCATTGTTTCAAACTGGGCACGCATTACGCGGAATCGGTCGGCGCGAATTTCCGGGACGCGGATGGACAGGAGCGCCCGATTATGATGGGCTCCTACGGCATCGGCGTGGGGCGCTTAATGGCCGCCATCATCGAGGCGCACCACGATGAGGAGGGGATCATCTGGCCGCCGGCAATCGCCCCCTTCGACGTCCACCTGCTCACGTTGGGCGACGATGAGTCAATCCTTGAACAGGGGGACGCCGTCTACGCTCAACTACAAGAGGCGGGGTTCGAGGTGCTATACGACGACCGGGACGAACGGGCGGGCGTCAAATTCGCCGACGCCGATCTGATCGGCTGCCCCGTCCGCTTGACGGTCAGCCGACGCAGCCTGAAAGCTGGGGGCGTGGAGGTCAAAGCACGCTGGTCGGATGATCGCGCGGTGGCGGCGACAGAGGATCTGAACGATAGGATTCGTCAGACGTTGGAACAGGACTATATTGGGCCTAAGCGCAATACGCAATAATCGTATCTTCTCAAAAAGTAGGGGAGAAATGTTCGTAGTAACGGCTTTAGCCGTCAAAATGACCGCTGAAGCGGTTACTACAAACTATTCCCCGAATTATTGAGAAGATACCAATAATCCGCTCATAGCCCTCGTCGATAAAGCGCTCTAACTCCCCGGCGGTCTGGGCGTAATCCTGTCGCAAGCCGCCGTAAGGATCGTCGACGTCGCCGCTTCGGCCCGCCATCTCGCTGAGCAGATGCACTTTGTGAGCTTGATCGGGGAACGCGCTCTCTAACGCCTCTACGTGGTTGCGCGTCATCGCCAGGACGAGATCGGCCTGGGCCATCCTTTCACGGGTCACGCTGCGGGAGCGGTGATCGTCGATCTCAATGCCCCGGCGGGCCATCTCGGCGATGGCGTGCTCGCTGGCGGGGCGTCCATCGACCGCCCACGTGCCCGCCGATGCGACTCGCCAGCCTCGCCGGGCCGCATCCCGCGCCAATTTAGCCCGCAGCAGCCCCTCGGCCATCGGCGAGCGGCAAAGGTTGCCGGTGCACACGAACAAAATCGTCGGCATCAATCATCCTCCTTGTCCAACTTGTCCACAACGAGCGATTCGACCATGGCCATGAGCCCCCCGGCGACCACTGAATGCCCTCCCAGCAAGATCGGCGTCTGAGCCTCAGCGGCGGCGCGGGTGAAACGCCGCAAAAAGGGGTCTTCTACGTCGCCCCACCGGTAAAGGTCAGCGTTGAAACGATCGGCGGCGGAGGGCCACAGCCCCCGGGCCGCCATGATCACGCGGTTATCAAAGAAGACGCCGTTCGCCAGGCCCGCCAGTTCCTGGAAGAATTCCTCAAATCCCACCAAATCGAGATAGTCGGATAGCAGGGAGCGGACCTGGCCCCGCTCTTGCCGCCCGCTGGCCCGCATACCGCGCTCTTCGGCGAAGACACGCACCCAACAACGTGCGCCGCGCTCCAGGGCGCGCCAGGCCTCCGAGGAGACCCGCCCCGCCACGGCCAAACTCCCGCCCTCGCGTTTCATCTCGCTCAAGATCAAATCGAGTTGCGGCGCTTTCCATCCCAGCCCATCCAGGAAGGCGCGCAAATGGGGGCCAATGGCAGGGTGGCGCTGCGCGATCAGCAGATCGAGCGGCGTATCCAGATCGAAACGGGTCGCGGCGGACGCGGGCAGAGCCTCGGCGGGGAATCCGGCTTGATTCGCCAATTGCCAGGCCACGGCGTTATCGCTGGCCGCCTGGGCGATCCAGGGGAGCGCATCGCCGGCCGGCGCGATGCCCAGCCAATCGCATGAGTGGACGTTATTCGTCATCACCAGGCGCTTGGCGACTGCGAGACGCCTCAAGACGTGCTCCCAGGCGTTCACGTCCATCAAGGGGGCCGACGCGCCTCCGCTGTATAGCGCGCGTCTCACATCGTAACGTTCGATTAGATCGGCCAGCCTGCGCCCAAAGTGAAACGTCTCGCCCGGCGGGTCCAGGTCCACCGTCACCGGCAAATCGGCCAGCGTATGGGCCCATGCGGCGTCATCGGCGGCGACGATTGCGCGGGCGACCATACCGGTCTGGAGGAGACGGGCCAACAAATCCCGCGCGGCCGCTTGGTGGGCGTCTCGTAACACCGTTTCCAAGCTGCTCGTTCTCATCCCTCCCACCACCAACAACACCGTTGGTTTATCCAAACATTTCCTCACGCAACCTCCCCCACTCAAAAGGGGCTCGGCTTTCTACCGAGCCCCTTTGCAATATCGAATCTATCCACCCAGTAAAATGTCAAACTCCCACGCTTTAGAGTTGGGGTTGCAGGAGGCCGTAGTTGCCGTCTCCACGTTTGTAGATGACGTTGACGGCGTCTTCATCCGCGTTGAGGAAAACGTAGAAGCTATGGCCCAGGAGTTCCATCTGCTCAATCGCCTCCTCCGTCAACATCGGCAAGAGGTCGAAGCGCTTTACTCGCACGATCTCCCCTACCTCCTCCTCAATCGGTTCCTCAATGGGCAAGGGTTCGGCGGCCGCCTGGAAACGATTTTTACGTCGGCCCTTGTAACGGGCAATCTGCCGATACATTTTATCCAAGACGGCGTCAATCGAAGCGAATATGTCCTGCGTCCGTTCCTCAGCTCGCAAAATCTTGCCTCGCACGCGGACGGTGAGTTGCGCCACCTGGCTGTGTGCGGCGTTGCGTGTATTCTCCACCGATAAGTCGACCCGGGCTTCGTCAATTGAGGGCAGATACCTATCCAGTTTCTCCACTTTCTGGTCGATGTAATCTTCCAATCGCGGCGTCATTTCCATATTTCTGGTAAATACAGATACATCCATTGTAACCTCCTTCAAACAAATTTGTATATGGGCGCGGCCGGGGGAACCGGCCAACACTATTGAGCACGGGCCAAGGTGAGCGCTCGAACCTGCTGCGCCCCCTTTTCGTACAGGGCGGCCGCGCAGGCTTCCAGCGTCGAGCCCGTGGTACAGACATCGTCTATCAACAGGACACGCTTGCCCGCCAGGCGCTCATCAACGCAAGAGAAGGCGTCTCGCACGTTATCTTTTCGTTGCGCTGCATTCAATTCGACCTGTGAGGTGGTCGCTCGACTTCGTACAAGGGTGCGCTCATCTAGCGGCAAGCCAGCCTGGCGGGCCATCTCTCGGGCCAGCAGACCCGCCTGATTGTATCCCCGCTCACGCAGGCGTTTCGCGTGCAACGGCACGGGAACGACGACGTCAATGGGCCAGGCGCGCTCCGCCCAATGGTCAGCCATCAATCCGCCCAGGGGCTCGGCTAGCGCAAAATGACCATCATATTTAAGGTGATGAATCGCTTCTTGGATGAAACCCTCGAAATAGGCCACCGATTGCACCGATTCGATTTGCAGGGGTGAAACCCGGCATCGTTCGCAAAGCTGACCAGTTTCGACCGCATCGCCGCAACGCGCGCAAAAAGGGGAAAGCACACGGGGAACTAACTCGTCACAATCCGCACACAGATACACGCCCACTCGACCGCACCCGATACAACGCGGCGGGAAAAAGAGGTTCAAGAGCTGGCGGCCTAGATCGCGCCAGTATTGACCTGCTGTTTCAACGAGCGACGACTGTGCATCAATTTGTCCCAATACGACCCGCCTGTTTAGAACACCCGTTTAGAACATGCCCAATTGTCCGTTTTGGACCATAATGATCACCTGGATAACGGCTGGCCCAAGGAGGATGATGAAAATCGCGGGGAAGATCAGGAAAGCGATCGCCGGCAACATCTTGATGCCGGCCTGGCTCGCCATCTCTTCGGCTCGTTGGCGGCGTCGCATACGCATCTGTTCCGACTGAATGCGCAGCACGCGGGCGATGCTGACGCCCAACTGGTCCGCCTGGATAATGGCGGCCACAAAGGTCGAGACGTCGGTCACGTCCATCCGATCGGCCATTTCTCGCAACGCCTCGCGCCGCAACTTACCTAACTGCAACTCCTGAATGACTCGGTTAAAGGCCAAACATAACTCGTTATCCCATTTTTCGGCCACTTTCGCCATGGCGGCGTCGAAACCGAGCCCGGCCTCCACGCAAATTGTCAGCAGGTCCAGGGCGTCTGGCAGCGCCTTGACGATTTCCTTCTGGCGCTTGCTGATCTTGCCGCCCAACGATAGAACCGGCAGGTAGTAGCCCAAACTGGTGCCAACAGCCGGCATAGCGATGCGTTGAATCATAGACAGATCCTTGGCCAGGAATAACAAGGCCAACCCCGCTCCTCCCAACAAGATGGCCATCAATATCCGGGCGCCGATGAACCTGGACATCTCATAGGGATTGCCGGCCAAATCCAATTTGTGTTGCATCGCCTCCTGGCTTTTGGACGGCGAGAAACGCATCGCGAACTCGGCCAGTCTGTCGAGAATGGGCAGAATAACTCGTTCGGCGAAAGGCAGAGAGAGCTCAAGCTCCTCCAGGGTAACCGGACGATCGAGCGTCCCAAATTCAGCGAGCCGATCTTCAATACTTGGCGAGCTTCGCTTAAGCGCCATATACCCTCCCGTGTCTAAACATCTATCTGCATAACCTTACTCATCACTGCAAAGCCGGACGTAATACCGACGAAGGCGCATCCTATCATCCCGTACCCACAAGGATGATCGAACAGCTGCCCGATGTAGGTCGGGTTAATCAGGTACAGGAATAAAGCCAAACCGACAGGGACCATACCGACCATATAACCGGATATACGGCTCTGGCCGGTCATCGCCACCAACTCGCCTTTGATGCGCACGCGCTCGCGAATGGTGTAACTAATCGAATCGAGCACCTCGGCCAGGTTACCACCAACCTCGCGCTGCACGTTAATAGCTGTGATCATCATGTCCAAGTCATCGCTGGGCACGCGGCGCAACATATTATCCATCGCGTGCTCGATCGTCAATCCGAGCTGCACCTCTTTGACCACTCGAGCGAACTCGTCGGAGACGGGAGGCCCCATCTCTTTCGACACCGCCTCCATGGCCTGTAACACACTGTAACCAGCCCGAATGCCGTTGACCATCAGGTTGATCGTATCGCCCAACTGATTGCTAAAGGCCTTCAAGCGACGACCGCGCGCTATACTCACGTAGATCCGGGGCGCAAAAAAACCGGCGATCCCCGCAACGGCTGCCATAATGAAATCGCGCCGGACGAAATAAGCGATGGCGCTTCCCGCAATCACCAGAATGACTGTAAGCGCCAGAAACTCCCCGACTGTGATCTTGAGGTCGGCGCGCGCCAGTTGAGTCGCCAGATCGGAACCCAGACCCCGAGTGGTCAACGCGCGATTGAGCGCGTCGCCGACCGGCGTCCTGCGATCTCCCGTCTCTAACCCGCTCTCTTTTTCCGCAATGCCCAATCGTTCTTCGATCAAGGCATCGGAGCGCCGGGACGTCACGTACACCCCGATCAAAACACCTATCCCGATAACAAATAGGGCGATCAATACCCACAACATCACTTGCCGTCCACCCTCCAGATCACTTGAAACTTACCCCAAGTCCACATCAATCATCGTCGCCTTCGCTGTCCCCCCATACCGAATACAGACGGCGGTAATCGAATGCCGGCCGCCTCGACCTTCGATATGAATTTTGGTCGCAGGCCTGTCGGGCGTAGGGAACCGATGATCCGTCCATCCTCAAAACCGACCTGTTCGAACTTGTAGATATCCGACATGGTGATGACGTCGCCCTCCATCCCCTGGATCTCGGTGACGCTGATCACCCGCCGGCTGCCGTCCCGCATACGTTCCAACTGAACGACCACGTCGACCGCGCCGGCGATCTGCTCGCGAATGGCCCGGTGGGGCAAATCCATCCCGGCCATCATAATCATATTCTCGAGACGCGAGGTCGCCTCGCGGGCGCTGTTGGCGTGAATCGTGCTCAAGCTGCCCTCGTGTCCGGTGTTCATCGCCTGGAGCATATCGAAAGCCTCGGGGCCACGACACTCGCCGACGACGATGCGATCGGGGCGCATACGCAGGCAGTTGATGACCAAATCCTTGATGGTGATCTCACCCTTACCCTCAATGTTGGGGGGGCGCGATTCCAAAGTCACCACGTGTTCCTGGCGCAATTGCAACTCAGCGGCGTTCTCAATTGTGATGATGCGTTCGTCTCCGGGAATGTAACCGGACAAGATGTTCAGGAAAGTCGTTTTACCGGTGCCAGTCCCGCCCGAGACGAGGATGTTCAATTTAGCGATCACGCCTGCTTTCAACAATTGCATCGACTCGGCTGTGACCGTGCCATACTCTATCAACTTCTCCACTGTCAGCGGAATCTTGAAGAATTTTCGGATGGTCAGCACGGGGCCAACGAGGGAAATAGGCGGTATCACAGCGTTGACCCGCGACCCATCAGCCAAGCGTGCATCGACGTATGGGGAGCTTTCGTCGATGCGGCGACCGAGCGGGGCGACGATGCGCTCAATGATACGCATCAAGTGCTCGTCCGACTCAAACGTCGCGTTCGTTCGTGTGAGCATCCCGTTCCGCTCTACGTAGATATTTTTAGCCCCGTTGACCATAATCTCGGTAATTGACGGGTCGGCCAGAAACGGTTCCAGGGGCCCTAACCCCAATATCTCGGCGACAATCTGCTCGAACAATCGTTGCCGCTCGGCCCGGCTGAGCACGATGCGCTCTTCGGCCAGGATATTGGTATACATCTCTTCGATAGACTGGCGCAACTCGTCCGTCTGAGTGACGTCCATCGTCGGGTCTAGTTCCGAGATGAGCTTGTTCTGAATGCGCGCCTTGAGGTCCACATAGGCGTCGCGAGCCGGAGAGGCTGGTTGCCTGCGCACGCGCATCTCCGATCGTTGGGCGGGTTTTTGCTCAGACCCTTGCTGCCGTTCTTTCTCAATTCGTTTCAACAAAGACATAATCCTACCCTCGTCAATCTAGTCTCTATTCGACAACGCAACACCCCCCATTCCCCATCACAGCAAGGGACTGGCCTGGGCAGTTACCGACTAACTAGAGATCGACTCCCTCCTCCTGGCTTTCAGCTAAAGCGTCGCGCACATATTCCGCCAACTGGATGATCGCCTGGGAAATAGGTCGATTTTGATCGCGCATTACAAAAGGCACGCCGTGATTGGCCGCCGATTGCACAGCGGGCTCGTCCATGGGCACTTGAGCGGCCGAGCGTATCATCGCTTGCTCGATTTGCTCGACTTTAATCCCCATACGACGATCAATACCATTGATGACCAAAGCGATTCTATCTAGGGGATAATTGAGCCGGTCGGCCACCTCCAGGAATAGCCGAGCGTTCTTGATTGATGGGATGTTGGGCATCACGACCAAAATAATTAACCGCGCTGCATCGAGAAGCGTCAGGAGGACGTCATCTATCCAACTCCAGGTATCGACGACAACGACGTCAAACTCACGCCGCATAACGCTGAGCAAAGCGCCCATCGCCCCACCGCCAGCCGTCCCTTCATCAGAAGCGCCGAGCAGGAGCGTCTCAGCCTCCTCCGGGTGCGGCGGCGCTAACAATACCTTGATCCCGGAGCTATGCGAGGCTAACACAGCCCGCAACATCTCGACATCCATATCGTCTACGTGGGGCGCCAGATTCGCCATACTGTGACGAGCTTGCAAATTGAGCATCACGCCCACATCGCCGAATTGGACGCTGGCGTCCATCATCGAAACTTTGCTACCGTCCCCCAACACACGCTGCAAGGCGACGGCCAAATTGACGGCGATGGTGGTGCAACCGACGCCCCCCTTCGGGCTAAATACGACTATCGCATCACCCAGATCCAACTTTTTCTTCGGTTTATCCGACACATCTGCCGAGGCGGATGCGTCGGCCGGCATGGCGACCGCTCGCGTCTTGCCCATTTCATAGACCCGCCGGATGGTGCTCATCAATTCGTCGCCGCTAGGCGGTTTGGTGAGGAAATCGCGCGCCCCGGCCAACATCGCCCGCCGCAGATAATCGGTCTCACCCTGAACGGAAAGCATGACGACTTGCGAGGTGGGAACCGCTTTCATGATTTCCTCGGTGGCGCTAATGCCGTCCATCCCGGGCATGTTAATGTCCATCAAGATCACGTGCGGCTTGAATTCTTTGGCTAAGTTAACCCCTTCTTGACCCGAAGCCGCGACACCGACGACCTCAATATCCGGGTCGAAAGAGAGTAACTTGCGCAAGTTCTCTCGCGTCTCTGCGATATCGTCCGTGATCAGAACTTTGATTTTTTCAGTCTGTGGCGCCACGCACGCCCCCCTTAATTAAGCAGGTTCTCTGGGATTTCGCATGGCAAGACCCTAAAGGTTTTGCTCAAGGCCGCGCAAACAACGTTTTTGCCTTAAACAATGACCTTTTTCCATCAAAACCAGCGCAAAAACCTTTAGGGTCTATGATGGGCCATGCGAAATCCTGAAGACCCCTTTTTCCAAAGCCCAAGTTCGTCATTGGTTCGCCTTATTCTTCCCATTCCTTCCACCGTCGTACTTATTTAGCGTCTGCCGAGGTGCCCCCCATATATGGTGGTTTTTCTGTCCTGACCCCCCATATGTAGGGGTACGGCCTCTGCGTCTCACACTTGGCACCCCCATATATGGGGGGCAAATCGA
>DAOTUC010000243.1:0-11818 GCA_034437315.1 Anaerolineae bacterium | reverse complement strand
AGATCGGTGTCGAGCAGTAAATCTCACAGTTTCTTATTCATCACATGAATATGGAGGTAACTAGTTATGCATCGCGTCCGCAATTTTGTCTCAGAACGCCTGTCAACGGTTCCGCCATCGGGCATCCGGCGCTTTTTCGACATCGCCGCCACGATGGACGACGTCATCAGCCTGGGCATCGGGGAGCCTGACTTTGAAACCCCAGAACCCATCGTCCGGGCCGGGATCGAGGCCCTGGAACGGGGAGAGACTCACTACTCCTCCAACTCCGGCCTCCTGGAACTGCGGCGGGCCATCGCCGAACACCTGGACCGGATGTACGGCCAGACCTACAATCCGGCCAGCGAGATCCTGGTCACCGTCGGCGTGTCGGAGGCGCTCTACCTGGCCCTGGCGGCCACACTGGATCCCGGCGACGAGGTCATCATCCCGGAACCTTGTTTCGTCTCCTATGCCCCGGAGGTCATCTTCGCCGGGGGCAAACCGGTGATGATATCGACTAAGTTGGAGCACAACTTCCAGGTCACCGCCGACGAGGTTGAGGCGGTTGTCAATGATCGCACCAAGGCCCTGTTGATCGGCTACCCCAACAACCCCACGGGAGCGGTGATGAGCCGCGAGCGGCTCAACGAGATCGCGGCCGTGGCCAAGCAGAACGATCTGCTGGTCATCTCCGACGAGATCTACGACCGCCTGGTCTACGGCGTCGATCACGTCTGTTTCCCCAGCCTGCCGGGGATGTACAGCCGCACCGTGCTATTGCAAGGCTTTTCCAAGGCGTACGCGATGACCGGCTGGCGCATCGGCTACATCGCCGCCCCGGCCGAGATTTTGGGGATGATGCGCCGGGTGCACCAGTACACGATCATGTGCGCGCCGTCCGTCTCCCAGTACGCGGCCCTGGCGGCGTTGAAAGAGGGCGAACCCTACGTCGAGGAGATGGTGGCCGAGTACGACCGCCGTCGCCGCCTGATCGTCAGCGGGATGAACGAGATCGGCCTCAACTGCTTCGAGCCGCGGGGCGCGTTCTACGCCTTCCCGTGCATCGAGATAACGGGCATGGACGAGAACGAGTTCGCCGAGAAGTTGTTGCACGAGGAGCGGGTGGCCGTGGTGCCCGGCAGCGCCTTTGGCGAGGCTGGCAAGGGACACGTGCGCTGTTCCTACGCCACCGCCTACGAGAAGATCGAGGAAGCCCTGGAGCGATTGCAGCGCTTCGTGCGCCGGCACGGATAGGATAATGGCAAAATACGAACCGGTCATCGGCCTGGAAGTCCACGCCCAGATTCACACCGCCTCCAAGATGTTCTGCGCCTGCCCGGTGGTGGAGGATACCGGGGATCTGGCGCCCAACACCTACGTGTGCCCGGTGTGCACCGGTATGCCGGGCGCGCTGCCGGTCATCAACCGGCGCGCGATCGAGATCGGGATGATGACCGGGCTGGCGCTCCATTGCGACGTCGCGCCGGTCAGTCGCTTCGCCCGCAAGTCCTACTTCTACCCCGACCTGCCCAAGGGATACCAGATCTCCCAATACGCTCTGCCGCTCTCGGTCGACGGCTACCTGGAGATTGAGGTGAACGGCGGGGCCAGGCGCATCGGCATTACCCGCGCCCACATGGAGGAGGACGCCGGCAAGCTCTATCACCAGGGGGATGGCAGCAGCCTCGTCGATCTGAACCGGGCCGGCGTGCCGCTGCTGGAGATCGTCAGCGATCCGGATATGCGCTCGGTGGCGGAGGCCGTCGCTTACGCCAACAAGCTGCGCGCTTACCTGGTCTACCTGGGCGTCAACGCCGGTGATATGGAAAAAGGCATGATACGCTTCGAGGCTAACGTCAGCGTGCGCTTGGTGGGGACCGACGTGATGAACCCCCGCCACGAGATCAAGAACCTGAACTCGTTCCGCGCCCTGGCCCGCTCGGTGGCCTACGAGATCGAGCACCAGATCGCGACCCTGGAGGCCAGCGGCGCGGTCGTCCAGCAGACGATGGGCTGGGATGAGGCGGCCGGCGTGACGGCGCCCCAGCGGGGGAAGGAGGAGGCCCACGACTATCGCTACTTCCCCGAACCCGACCTGCCGCCGCTGGAGATCGACCGGGCGTGGGTGGAGGAATTGCGGGCGCGGTTGCCGGAGTTGCCCGACGCCAGGCAAGCGCGCTTCGTGGCCGATTACAGCCTGGGCCAGCACGACGCGGCCCTGCTGGTGGAGGACCGCGCGGTAGCCGACTATTACGAGGCGGTCGTGGCGGCGGCTGCCGATCTCGCGCCGAAGACAATCGCCAACTGGGTGACCGGCGAGTTGTTCCGGCTGATGAAGGAAGCGGGCCGGGACGTGGGCGAGATCCAGATCGCGGCCGATGCGCTAGCCGAACTGATCGCGCTGGTCGAGGATGACACCATCAACCAGAACACGGCCAAGGAAGTGTTGGTCGAGATGTTCGCCAGCGGTCGCCGGGCCCAGCGGATCGTGGAGGAGCAAGGACTGGCCCAAATATCGGACGAAGCGACGTTGGAAAGCGTCGTCGCCCGGATCTTGGCGGACAATCCCGACGAAGTAGCAGAATACCTGGCGGGCAAGGCGCAGATCCTGGGCTGGCTGATGGGCCAGGTGATGCGGGCCACGCGGGGCCAGGCGAACCCGCAGTTGGCGCGGGAACTTCTCCGACGCCAGTTGGAACGACTCAAGGAATAGGTAGGCGCGCGTCGCCTTTCGCCGAATTTTGTCATAGTCAAGAAGTGTGGGGTGTCACTGGATAGGTTTACAAAGTATGAGTATACTATATAATAGACTCGTCGTGTGATTTAGCGCAACCAAAAGCTTGGTTGATGATTTTTTCATAAGAACCCTAGTCTAATGGAGGAACAGAATGCCAGAAGAACTAAATCCTTTTGCTATCGCACAGAAGCAGTTGGATCAGGCCGCGGAGATCATGGGCCTGGATTCGGCGACGCACGAACTGTTGCGCTGGCCCTTGCGTGAACTGCACGTCACGCTCCCTGTGCGGATGGACGACGGCACGACCAAGGTCTTTCAAGGTTTCCGCGTCCAATACAACGATTCCCGTGGACCAACAAAGGGCGGGATTCGTTATCATCCCGATGAGACCATCGACACTGTCC
Source organism: Anaerolineae bacterium (assembly GCA_034437315.1). GTDB lineage: Bacteria > Chloroflexota > Anaerolineae > B4-G1 > B4-G1 > DSAR01. Next base: position 8,695 of record DAOTUC010000243.1, on the reverse strand, counting down.
GCGCCTTGGCCGCCTGGATGACTTGGAAGACCTCGGTGGTTGACATTCCCCTGGGCGGCGGTAAGGGCGGCATAGTTTGCAACCCCAAGGAAATGTCCGAGCGTGAGATCGAACGGCTCAGCCGGGCCTACATCCGTCAGGTCGGCAAGATCATCGGCGAGGAAATTGACGTGCCGGCCCCCGACGTCTACACCACGCCCCAGGTTATGGCCTGGATGATGGATGAGTATTCCTTTATGCGCGGCTACAACGTGCCCGGCGTCATCACCGGTAAGCCCATCCCCTTGGGCGGTTCCGAGGGGCGCGGCGACGCGACCGCCCGGGGCGGTGTATATTGCGTGCGCGAAGCCGGCAAGACGTTGGGGATCGAGTTGAAGGGCGCGACGGCCGCCGTTCAAGGTTACGGCAACGCTGGTCAGTTCGCCCACATCCTGGGTGAGGAGATCCTGGGGCTCAAGGTCGTCGCCGTCTCCGATTCCAAAGGCGGTATTTACAACCCCGACGGCCTCGATGCCCAAGCCGTGATCGCCCACAAGAACGAGACCGCTTCGGTGACCAATTTCCCCGGCGCCGAGAACATCACCAATGAAGAATTATTAGAACTGGATGTGGTCGTGCTCTTCCCGGCCGCGTTGGAGAACCAGATCACGGGCGCCAACGCCGAGAATATCAAGGCCAAGATTGTGGCCGAGTTGGCCAACGGCCCCACGACGCCCGAGGCCGACGAGATTCTCTACAGGAACGGCCTCTACGTCATTCCCGACTTCCTGTGCAACGCCGGTGGGGTGACCGTCTCCTACTTCGAGCAAGTGCAGAACGCCTATGACTACTACTGGGAAGTCGAGACCGTCCACGAGCGTTTGGACAAGAAGATGACGTCCGCCTACCACGCGGTGCACGAGACGGCGCAGAAGCACCACGTCAACAACCGGATGGGCGCCTACATCGTGGCTGTGGCCCGCGTGGCCGAAGCTTGCAAGCTCCGTGGTTGGGTGTAGCTGGAGCGGCTATTTCTCGGCAGCTTGATACTGGCGTGTCGGTACTGCGCGTCGTCTATCCATTAAGCTAAAAAGGGGGCTCCCGTTGGGAGCCCCTTTGCTATTGTAAACAACCCATCGACATTTGCCTCGCCTCCCGCGCCCTGGTATAATGTCCCCGTTTCAACAGCGGGGTCGCGCCGACCTCGCATCATATGGAGCGCCTATGACTGAATGGGACACAGATAAAAAACAAGGCTTGATCATTGGTATCGGGGCGATGCTCGTCATCCTCTTGATCGACGGCTTGATCATCTGGTTGGCGCTCACCCGACCGCTGACTTTCGGCTCCTTCATCATCGGCGTCGCCGCCCTGACCAGCCTGGGCCTGTTGGGCGTCCTGGGCTATTGGATCCACGGGCTGTTCCACTCAGGCTATCTCCTCGATCGCAACGCCCTCATCATCCGCTGGGGAGCGGTCGAGCAGGTGATCCCCGCCGGGCGAATCGAACGGGTATTCTCTGGGGATGACATCGAAGGGGACGTTCAATTCAACGGCGGGAATTGGCCCGGTCATTGGGTCGGTTATGGACAGACATCCGAAGCCGGCGCGACCCTCTTCTACGCCACCGCGCCTCCCAGCCAACAAATTTACGTCGTCACGCCCGGCCTGACCTATGGGATTTCCCCGCTCAACGCCGATGAATTCCTCAAATCGCTGGCGGAACGCCTGGAGATGGGGCCGACCCAGGTCGTCGAGCAGGCGTCCCAGCGCCCGGCCTTTCTCGATTGGGAATTCTGGCAAGATCGCTTGGCGGTGGGATTGCTGGGAACCAGCCTCCTGGCGTTGTTGCTGTTGACCGGCCTTCTATGCTTTCGATTTCCCGCCCTGCCGTGGATGGCGCCGCTGCACTTCGACGCCAGCGGCGTCCCCGATCGCCTGGAACCAAAGGGCGAGATTTTCATCCTCCCGCTGATTGGTTTCCTGACGTTGTTGATCAACGCCGGGTTAGGGATTTTTTCCTATAAGCGTGAGCGGATGATTAGTTACCTATTGTGGGGAGGCGCCGTTTTAGTCCAGATTCTGGTGTGGACGGCCGCCCTGGGCATTCTGGGACAAGTGTAGACCGACGATGGGCGCTCCACTTTCTCTCCTCGAAATTCTCGGCGGGCTCGGTTTTTCCGCGCTCATCGGCGTCATCGGCTACAAACGCCAGGCCCTGGACGCCAGCGGCGTGCTGGGGGCGATCATCACCGGCGCGCTGATCTTCGGCCTGGGTGGATGGGCGTGGGGACTTCTTTTGATCGCCTTTTTCGTCTCGTCCAGCGCCCTTTCGTTTTACCGGGCCGGGGAAAAAGAAGGCCTGGCGGAGAAATTCGCCAAGGGTCACCGGCGCGACCTGGGCCAGGCGTTGGCCAACGGCGGCGCTGTCGCCGGTCTGGCCCTCCTCTCGCGCATCCCACCCCTCGACCAGCGGACAGCCGGGCTCTATTTCGCCGCTTGCGCCGGGGCGATGGCTGCGGTCAACGCCGACACCTGGGCCACCGAGTTGGGCGTCCTCAGCGCCCGCCCGCCCCGGTTGATCACGAATGGCAAGCGGGTGGCGATCGGCGCGTCGGGAGGCGTCACGTGGACGGGAATGGCGGCTTCGTTTGCGGGCGCGTCGCTGATTGGCCTATTGAGCGGCGCGTCGGCGCTGGTCTTGGGCCGCGGATGGGGGGAAAGCAGTCTGCTGACGTGCGCGGCGATCACCGGCGGGGTGAGCGGCTCGCTCTTCGACAGCCTGCTCGGCGCGACCGTGCAGGCTATCTATTGGTGCGACACGTGCCAAAAGGAGACGGAGCGCACGATTCATCGTTGCGGCGCAGAGACTCGCCCACTCCGCGGATGGGGATGGTTAAACAACGACCTGGTGAACTTCCTGGCCTCTATGGTAGGCGCACTCGTCGCGGCCGGCCTCTATTGGGGATGGCGATTTTGAACGAACAGGTAACAGCTCATCCTGAATAAAGATAGTTCAGCGGCGGGACCACCGTCATCTTGACGGCCCAGCGCGCTAACAAGATACAGCGGGCGTCGCTTGTCCGCGGACAAGCGACGCCCGCTCGCTTCATCAATGCGCCCCGACTTTTTGAGAACACACGCTCAAAATCATCTGCAAGCGCTAACTTTTAGCCTCTCCCCGGGACAACAAGCGCCGGGGGTCGCTCTCCACACCGATGTAATCGAACAGGAACGCCCCGAACACGCCCAACATCCCGCCCAGCGCCAGCCCGATTGCCGCGTTCATCATTTTCTTGGGGCTGACCGGACTGCGCGGCGGCAACGCGGGCGAGGCGAAGCGCACCTCGGTGCCCTCGGCCGCCGAGGCGATCACCAACTCTTGCTGCTTTGAAAGCAGATCGTTGTACGCCTGCTGGGCCAGGTCCCGGTCGCGTTGCAGATTGCTCTTAATGCCATCCAAGCGGGCGACGTCGGCTTTGAGGCGGCGCACCTCGCGCTCCAATTGATCGATCTCGTCGGTGAACGGGGATTCGAGCAATTCGGAATATCCCAGCAAACCCTTCCAATCGGCAGTGCGTTGCAGCGCCAGCTCGGACTCAGAATCGGTCATATCCAGGTATTCCGGCGTCAGCGCTTCCAGGAACTGATAACTCTCGTTCTGGGCCAGCGCTTCTTCGTAGGCCTGGACGATCCGCTCCTGGGCGTCGACCTCCGCCTCCATCATCGCGACCAGGGCGTCTAAATCGGTCAACTGATCCTCAAGGGAGCGGTCCATTAAAAGCACATCCTCCAGGGAAGCTGCTTGAAGCTCCACGCGCTCGATCGGTATTCCCCCAGTCGCCAACACCTTTTGCTTGAAATTAAACAACGCCAGGCCGCTGCTACTCGCGCTGACCGCATCCCCTTTGACCAACTGCTCCTGGATGACGTTCGCCTCATAGAGCAGATTCTCGAAGCGCCATTTGCGGGCGTAGGCGTCGGTATATTCGCTGATCAGCTCATTTAACCGCTTTTCAAAAACGGATAGGTTGAAGTTGATCTCCGAACCGACGGAGATGTCGAAAATGCGCTTCTGCACGCCCACTTGTCGGTTCACGATCTCGGTCACGCTATCCTGCCGGCCGGCCCGCAGCCTGGTCAGAAGCTCTTCTTGCTCCGCAATTTGACGCTGTAATTCGCCGATGCGATCCTCCTCAGCCAGGAAATTCACCCATTTTTCTTGCGTTTGATCGTAATTGGCGCGGGCATTCTCCACCTGCTGGTTGATATCAGCGAAGGGGGTATAAGGCGCCTCACTGTAGATCGTATTGACCCGCTTCTCGAAGGCCTGGGCCCACGCATTGGCGATGGCGGCCGCTTTTTCCGGGTCGCTGTGGGCGACCAGAATCCTGATGGTGTCGCTATCCTCCAGCACTTCTCCCTCCACGCGATCAATCAACCAGGATGGCTCGCCTTCATCCTCGTTTTCCTCCTTATCCCACATATCGCTCAGTTCGTCCGATACCTGTTCGGCGATGGCGCCGTTTTTCACCATGCCGACCAGGCTGTTCAAGCGTTGCCTGGCGCGCTCCAGCACGGCTTGCCCCGCGTCGCCCATCGCCAGGTCTTCATCGGTGAGAGAGCGAACGCCCGACCCGAGCGAAAGCTCCACCCGGCTCTTGAGCGTCACCACCCCGGCCGTCGCCTGGTAGGTGGGCGTCATCAACGAGCTGACCAGGAACGCGCTTCCTCCCGCCAGCACAGTTCCCAGCAAGATTAACCACCACCACCTTAATAACACGTCGATATAGATACGCAGATCAATCTCTTCTTCCATCAGTCTAAAGTCCTCCGCCATGCCAAAATCCTCCGTCAAATTGAGTTAAAAAGCAAGCATCTGAGGAATTCTCGCCTCAGACAAGCAAGCGCGCTGGTTACACCAGCGCGACCATCACAAAGCGCCTTCACCCTTTCCGTGCTGGGCCAACCGCTGCTTGAGAAAGGCGATGGCCTCCACGGGTGTGGGATCGACGCCGTTCAACATCGCCAGGTAGTAGCTGACGTAATCGCCCAGGTGGATCAGGCTCAACATCTGGGCCAGCTTACCCTCTCCTCGGCCCCAGAAAGTCTCCGTCGCCACGCCTTCGCGGGCGAGCAGATCTCCCGTCACATCCCACCGCACTTGTACCCGAGGATGATCGTGGCTGGAGCGCAGCATCACCACGACGGCCCGGTCGCGCACCGCCTCTGGGATCCCCAAACCCACCACGGCGTTGTGGTTCAGCTCCGGCAGCGTCTCGAAGAAGGCCCAATGTTTGGCGTTCTCGTTGAACTGAGTCTTCCACCGGTTAGCCGTCGCCTCCAGGAATCCGGCGCCGTAGATGACGGGCAGGCGGCCCTCCAGTTTGCGGGCCAGCGTTTTCGCCGCGTTGTTCGCCTCTGGCGCATCAGGGCCGATCTTCGCCTGTTGCGCCCGCATCACCTCGACCGCCTCGTTCAGGTCGTCGCTCTGGTCGTCCAGCCATCCCAGACGGGCGAACAGCCCCAGGAGCAACGTGAACGAGTAGCCCAGAGCCGCGCGGGGCTGCGAATCGTAGTCGAAACGCACCACCGGCGCGCCGTATGCCTCGCACAGCGCAGCTAACTTCCCACCGGTGGTGAGCGCTACGGTCAAAGCCTCGCGTCCCAGCGCCTGCTTGAAAGCGGTCAGCGTCTCCTCCGTATTGCCGGAGTAACTGCATCCAATGACCAGGCAATCATCCCCCTGCACGAAGGCCGGCAGCCGATAACCACGCGCCACTGTGATAGGGATTGGGCATTCTTCGGCGACGAGTCCCTGCAACAAGGCTCCGCCAATGGCCGATCCACCCATCCCCAGGATCACCGCGCGCCGCGCCGAACGATAGGCAGCCGGCAACGTCACATCTTGGAGGAGCGCCCATGCCGCCCGGCACTGCTGAGGCAGTTCGTCGATGCGGGCCAGCATGTCGCTCGGATCCAGGCGTTCAAATTGTTCTGAGTCATTCAAATCCATCATCCCACCTCATTCCTTTTCCTTTTCTCAAGGTACGCCGGACTGATGATACCAGCGACAAAGCCGATTGTCAACTCCCACAGCCTACCGCTCGGCGTGAGCGCCCATTCGATTTAGGTGTGTTTCATTTCATTTGGGGCCAAGTTCGTAGTAGGCGATTTATCGCCGTAAAAGCGCGCTGAAGCCGCTAGGTAGCGGCGCTATCCAGCGCCCGCACTACAAGCAGACTCAAAGCATTTCAAACACACCCTTTCGATTTCCGTCGGTTCCTGCCTTGCGTGAACGCGCACTCAGCGTTATAATGTGGCCTTGCATGGGGAAGTGTCGGAACTGGCAGACGAGCGTGACTTAGGATCACGTGGAGCAATCCGTGCGGGTTCAAATCCCGCCTTCCCCATTGCGATGGTGTATAGAGCCTCTCGGGTCGAGGCTCTATCATTTTGAGTGAGGGATTGGGATTGAGTGTGGGATTGAGTGAAGAAGAGCCCATCCCGAACAAACGTCATCCTTTTCCAATAATTGAGGAGGAAAACCTTGAAAGTCACCACCGAAACGCTAGAAAACCGACGCCTCCGCGTCATCGTCGAATTAGACGAAGAACAAACGCAAAAAGAGATGCACAAAGCAGTGCGGCGCATTTCAAAGCAATTCAAAATCCCCGGTTTCCGCAAAGGGAAAGCGCCCTACGACGTCATCATACGACGTTTCGGCGAGGAAACCATTCGCCAGGAGATCGCGGACAATCTGCTCAAACAGACCTATGAAAATGTGATCAAGCAGGAGAACATCACGCCCTATGCGCCCGGTCAACTTGAGGAAATCGAGTACAATCCCATCACCTACGTTTTTACCGTCTCACAAACGCCGGTGGTAGATTTGGGCGATTACCGCGACTATCGCCGGGAACCGCCTGCGGTCAAGATTCACGACGCTGAGCTTCAGGAAGCGCTGGAGGAAATCCGCGACGATCACGTCATCCTGGAACCGGTCGGACGGCCGGCCGAGATGGGTGACGAGGTCGTCGTCAACGTAGAAACCTCGACCGTCTTCGGAAAATTACTCAGCCGCGAGACCGACATCAATCTGGTGATGGACTCAGAAAATTCCGCTCAATTACCAGGCCTCGTCGAGGCGATTGAAGGCATGTCGTCCGGGGAGAAGCGCAAGGTGAATCTGACCCTGCCGGACGATTTCCACGATGAGAAATTACGCGGCAAACCGGTCTCCCTCTTTGTAAAGATAAAGACGGTCTATGAGCGCACGCTCCCCGACATCGACGATGACCTGGCCCGCACCGTTGGGAAATACGCCAATCTGGAAGAGCTCAAGGACGAACTCCGGGAGCGTCTGCGCCGGGACGCCCAGGAGGAGGTCGAGGCCAGATACATCGACCAGGTGTTGATGGACTTATTTGAAATTTCGACCATTGCGTTCCCCCCAGAGATGCTGGAGGAAGAACTGGACGAAGCGGTAGATGAATTTGAAAAAACGATCAAGCGCCAAACAAAGCTCTCGCTAGAGGACTACCTGCGGATCAAAGACCTCTCCATGGAAGAACTAAGAGAAGAAATAAAACCTGATGTAACAGAAAGGCTCAGGCGGTCCTTGATGCTCAGTGAGATTATGTCCCAAGAAGGCTTGTCGGTCAGCCCCGAAGAGATCGACGCTCGCATTGAAGAGATCGGCGCACAATTCAAGTCCAAGGCGGACAAAGTTCGCGCGCAATTCCGAACTGAAGAGAAAAGAGACGAGGTGCGTCGAGCGCTCCTCACGGGAAAGACCATCAGCCGGGTGGTCGCTATCGCCAAGGGGGAAGCGCCCCCGTTGGAACCCGCCGATGGTCAAGAACAGCAAGATAATTCGCAGGCGGAAGGAGAGACAAGCGATGACTAACTTACCCGGTTTATCTCAGGCGCTCATTCCGATGGTCGTCGAGACGAGCGGCCGCGGCGAACGGGCCTACGACATCTACTCTCTGTTGTTGAAGGAACGCATCATATTCGTGGGTATGCCCATCAGCGACCAGGTGGCGAACCTGATCGTCGCCCAACTGCTCTACCTGGCCGGCGATGATCCCGATCGCCCGATCCGGATGTACATCAACTGCCCCGGCGGCATCGTCTACCACGGCCTCGCCATCTACGACACGATGCAACAGGTCCCCGCCCCGGTCGAAACCTACGCCGTGGGCGTCACGGCCAGTATGGGCACCGTCCTGTTGGCCGCCGGGACCGAGGGTCGCCGCTACGCCTTGCCCCACGCGACCGTGCACATGCACCCCGCCGGTGGAAGCACTCAGGGTTACGCGCCCGACGTCGAGATCCAATACAAGGAGCTTAAACGCATTGAGGATTTGATCCACCACATCCTATCGCAACACACCAACCAGACGGTGGAACAAATCGCCGCCGATTTTGACAGGGACCGTTTTATGACGGCTGAGGAAGCGGTCGAGTATGGCCTGGTCGACCAGATCCTGACGCCGGCTCAGAAAGCGGACGAAGAAAACGAATAACTACCGCCCCGCTCTCAACATAAAAGCGCGAGTCGACCGGCGCCGGTCGACTCGCGCTTTTGGGTCTTCAGGATTTCGCATGGCCCATCATAGACCCTAAAGGTTTTTGCGCTGGTTTTGATGGAAAAAGGTCATTGTTTAAGGCAAAAACGTTGTTTGCGCGGCCTTGAGCAAAACCTTTAGGG
>DAOTUC010000242.1:0-3930 GCA_034437315.1 Anaerolineae bacterium | reverse complement strand
GGCGATATGTGGGGTGATTTTGGCGGGGGGCGTGCACGCGGTCAAAGCCGGCGGTCGCCCGGTAGTCGCTTCGGCGACCGCCGGCTTGGGAGATCCCATCGTCAGCACCATTGAGGACGCGATTTCGTTTACGCTCTCTTTCCTGGCGATTATCGCGCCCTACATGGTGCTTGCGTTGCTCTTGGTCACAGCCTCCCTGTTGACCTGGTGGTATCTGCGACGCTGGCGGAGACGGCGCATCGCTTAGCGCGCTTCCAGAACCACATCCACATCGCGCCCAGCCCAACAAGTGTGGCGATTGCGCCGATCAACAGCCCTAGGAGCGGGATTGACCGGAGCAGGACGTACACAATCACGCCCAGCGTCAGCGACCACATTGGCTTCTGCTCGTATTGAGGGGCCAGCCGAGTGAGGATCAGGTCCCCCAGCAGTTGGCCCACGACGATCTTGCTGCCGTGCGCGAGGAGGAATATCGCCAGCGCGCTTAGAAACAACATCCCCGAAATACCCAGGCTGAAGGTGACGCCGGCCAGATTGCTCAGCGCCACCACTCCTAGCAGTAACCCCAGGATGAAGATCGACATTGTGAGTAGGACGCCGCCCACGCCGCCGGTCAGGAAGGCCACAGCGCCCAGACCGACCGCCGGTAGGGGCCTGGTGCGGGCGTAATGGGATAGTTGACCCAGCAGGTTGGGCCATCGCCAGATCAACAGACCGCCCAGAATCAAAAGCGTGACGATACGCTGTATGCGGTCCAATATCCATCCAACAAAACCTTTGCTGGCTTGCATCACTTTTGACGTCTCAACAGTTGACGGTTGATAGATCACACCGCCTCCCGGCCTGGATTTGATGGCGTCCGCCTGCTCGACCGGGCTGACGTAAGTTAGAGCTCCCTCAATTAAGGCGCTTTCCGTCACCCACAGCCCCGCATCTATCACCTGAGAGACGCCGGGCCAATACTGGAAATCAAAGGGCGCGGGTTCAGGCACCTTGACCTGGACGTCGCCTCCGATTCTCCCTCCGATTTCTAACGCCCCTAAATCGCCGTTAACGTTGCGGTCGATTTGCCCGTTCAACAGCGCCTGGTAACCGCTAATGTTCGCGTCTCGTTGGACCTGCGAACCGGCTTGGGCGTCTAGATTGAAGCCGTTGAAGAAGATATTTCGCCTGACGATCACGCCAGGGCCCATCACTAGAGAATTGCCCAGAAAAAAGATGCTCCCGCCAACGGCGTTATTCATCTGTAACTTGAAACCGGCAAACGCTACGTTGCCGTTGACGACGCCATTGACGATCACAGTGTTCCCGGTAGCGATCAGGTCGCCGTTGATATCGCCGTTGATGGTCACGTTTTGCCCACTCGCAAAGAGCGCGCCATTGACCACACCGTTCATCACGACCGACTCGGCGCTGATGAATAGATCGTCGTGGATGACCTCGTCGGCGGCGATGAACCCATCATCGTCAAACGCGACCGCCTGGGCCGTCCTTGGCGCCGCCAATAATACAACGATGATTAGAACCAAACCCAGTAACACACACATCGTCAAACGAGAACGGGACATGTTACGCCATAAACGCTTCATTTTAATCCCACCAATCTAGAGACTATTAAAAATTCGCTCAGAGGCCCGTCCTCGGGCCGATTAGCGTGCCCAGGGCGGTGGCTAGAGCAATTATTTAAGACGCTCTCTACCAATCTGCCGATACACTCTATAGCAATTCCTCAACCTACCACCCCATCGCCTTCACCATCACGCCCGCCGTGGGGGGCCGCTCGTCGGGGTCCTTCGCCAGCGCCCGCACGATCGCTTGTGCGACTGCTTCCGGCATGTCCGGCGCCGCCAAACGGGGATCGGGAGGCGGTTCGTGCAAGTGGGCCATCATCACCGCGCTGAGATTGCCTCCCTGAAACGGCAATTGACCGGTCAGCATGCGGTACGCCATCACGCCGAGCGAGTAAACGTCGGCCCGGCCATCGACCCGGCGCGCGCCCCGAATCTGCTCAGGCGCCATATAATCCAGCGTGCCCATCATCATCCCCGTCTTGGTGACGCCCGTGCCGCCGGCGCGAATCTTGGCAATGCCGAAATCGGTGAGAATAGCGCAGCAATCGTCGTTTTCCCAGAAGTTCGGCTGATCCTCGCTGATGCACAACATCACGTTGGATGGTTTCACGTCACGGTGGACGATCCCTTGAGCGTGGGCGTAATCCAGGGCGCCGGCCATATCTTTCAGGATGGGGCGGGCCTGTTCCGCCGGCATCGCGCCGGTCTCTTGCAGGTAGCGTCCCAGGTCAACCCCCTCGACAAATTCCATCACCATATAGTACACGCCCTCCACGTCGCCAAAGTCGAACACCTGCACGATGCTTGGATGGCGCAGGGCGGCGACCGCCTGGGCCTCCCGTTCAAAACGCTGGCGAAAATCGGATTGTGACGCCATACGTTCCGAAAGCACCTTGATGGCGACGATACGGTCGAGGCGCGGGTGGCGGCCCCGGTAGACCTCTGCCATGCCGCCCCGCCCCAGCAGGTCGAGCACCTCGTAGGCGCCCAGGCGCGCGCCGGTCGACACACCCTCGACGCCGGGCGGCGCGGGCCTCGCGTTGTCCGGCGTAGCCTGATTGACGACGAAGGCGGATGACAGGAAGCGCTCCCATGCCCGCGAAGGGTAGCGGTAGGCGTCCTGCTGGTGAACGAGGAGGCTTTTCTGTACCAGGTCGCGCAGGATGCCGCGCAGCGTCGTATCGCTGATGGCCCGGTCGGCGACGTTGGATAATTGTCGAAGGGTGCTCTGTTCCTCTGGCGTGAGATTTTGCCAATAATACTGAAAATGCGGCGTTAATTCGATCATGGTTTGCCGTTCAATTTCGGCGAGGTCGTCCGGCGTGTCCATCGCGTGAAAACAGGCAACTTGCAAGCTCAAGGGATGACCGCCGACCAGGTCGTAGATGAAATCCTCCGTCTCCGGCGGCAGTTGTGAACCGGCGGCCTGAGCCGGTTCGCGGATCAATCGGCGCGCTTCCCCCTCCGGCATTAATCCCAGGAAATGCGGGGCGAAGATGTTGAAGAATGGGCTGGAGAGAATCTCCTGCGACTTGCCGGAATAGGTGAGTTGAATCAGCGGGCGGGCCGAACCGGTGACGAAGGCCAGGCGATAGCGGCCGGCGGCCGAGCGGAGCGCGTTGAAGAAATTGACGTCGAGATTGGCGTTGTGACTCAGCCGCTCGAACTCGTCCAGGAGCAGGATGACGCGCAAGCCGCGTTGATTCAGCTTGCGGATGGCCCGCTCGAAGGACAGCCGCGAAGGCTGGTCGATGGCCTTTTCCAGCGTCGGTTCCGGCGAAAGCGCCCGCTCGTCGAGGGCGGCGGCGATTTCAGCGGCGAATTGGGCCAGAATCTCCTGGTGGTCGCCCTCTCCCAACACCTCGCAATCCAGGTAAGCGAAGAGTAGATCCTCGCCCAGGCCCAGCTCGGGCCAGATAGCCGGTCGCATCAGGTGGAACATCAGCGACGTCTTCCCGATCTTGCGCGCGCCGACGATGGAAATAGATTGATTGCCGCGTAGAAAGGCCGCGATTTCGTTCAACTCGTGTTTCCGGCCGAAAAACATCGCCGGATCATGCACCGGTCCTCGGAAGATATAGGGGTTATCCATCACAACACCTCGTCGATTCGATGTCCATTCGCTCGATCCAGGCTGGCTACTTCCTCCATCGCCCGGCTGATTGAGCGGTATTTTTCCACCCATAATCCCAGCAGGCCCAATCGCCAGCGATATGAATCGCCAAGAATTGGATCTTCGGCGCTGCTCGTCGTCAGGATGTGGCGCAGGGCCAGGCGATGTAGGGCGTCGCCGACGACGCGGCGATCCAGGGTCGCTCCCCGTTCCTTCAGGTAATCCACGATTTGCACCGGCTTGGCG
>DAOTUC010000241.1:0-6045 GCA_034437315.1 Anaerolineae bacterium | reverse complement strand
ATGGCCGAATCTTAGGGTTTGCGCCCCAAAAGTAGGCTTAAAATGGCCTTTGCGCCCCATAGGACAAGCATTTGGATGCTAAATCAGGGATTTTGTCCCATAAGAAGGTCATAATTGGAATTGCTGCTTCTTTATGAGCCTCTTCTTTATGATCTCGGGCTACTTTATGGTAGCTTCCTACGAGCGGCACGGGCCTCGACCCTTCCTGCGGGGCCGTCTCCAGCGACTCGGCCCGCCGCTGCTGTTCTTTTTCTTGCTCGTCATCCCCCTTCAACAGTACCTGGCCCATCTCCGGACCGGCGACCTCGGCCCGCTCACCTTTTGGCGCTACTATGCCGACATCTACTTTGGGTTTGGCAAGCAGCCGGCCGGCTGGAGTGGACCGGCCTGGCCGGAGCTGAATTTCGGCCACCTCTGGTACGTCGAGCATCTGCTGCTCTTTAGCCTGGTTTACGCAGGGCTGCGCGCGGTGCAGAACCATCCCCCAGCAGCGCGCCGGTCGGAGCCGCCCCCCGTGACCCACCGGGTCATCCTGCTCTTTGCCCTGACGGTCGCAGTGGCGACTGGCATCGTCCGCATCTGGTATCCCATCGACCGGTGGGTCGGCTTGCTGGGGATCATCCAGGTCGCCTTTGCCGACTTGCCCCGCGACTTGGGCTTTTTCATCGTCGGGGCGTTGGCCTACCACCGGCGCTGGTTCCTCGAATTTCCCAACCGGATAGGATGGGCCTGGCTGCTGGTCGGCATAGCCGCCTCGGCGGTGTGGACCGTCTACGCGCTGGGGCTGTGGTCGGTCCTGCCGGTTGGCGACGTCGCGATGGGAATACTGTACCCCATCTGGGAGGCGGTGTTGTGCTGCGGGATGTGCATCGGCCTGCCGGTCCTGTTCCGCGAGCGGTTCAACATCCAGGGGCGATGGGGGAAGACACTGGCCCGCAGCCAGTACGCCGCCTACCTGTTCCACGTGCCGGTCGTCTTGCTGTTCCAATACACGGCGACCGGCGTCGAATGGCCGCCGCTGGTCAAGTTCATCCTGGTGACGATCGTCAGCGTACCGGTCACGTTCCTGTTCAGCCAGTGGATCCTGCGCTTCGAGTTCGTCCGGCGCATCCTGTAGGCCAGGGGAAAAGAAGCGCATAATTGTCAAGATGCAAGTATTTGTTGGAGATATTGTGTACAAGGAAACAAGAGTAAAATGAGAGGGGTAAAAATGAAACGGTATGGGTATTTGTTCGTTCTGTTCGCAAGTCTGATGTCACTCGTTTATCCTTTGCCTGTGGCGGCAAGTCCAGAGAATAATGGAGAACTACCGCCGACAGCCAACGCCTATTTCACCACCTCGACATATTCTCCGCATGAGCGTTCAGTAGAGACCTTCTCTGTACCTCGGGTCCCACAGGAAACCTACGTCAAAAACCAGGACGTCGCTATGCAAACAGGTGACGTCTACACCTGGACCCAGGATGCCCGCACCGATTGGGAGCAGGGAACATTGGAGTGGCTCGATAGCAGGTCTGTGTCGGGCACGTTGCAATTAGCGCAGCGGCACTTTGGGGAGAACGTGCCCATCTCCCCATTGGAAGAGCTGGCCTCGGCGCAAGGCAAACCCAGCATCGCGGTGGACGAGACGGGCAATGCCTACGCCGTGTGGGAGGACTATCGGAACGAACATCCCGACGTCTACTTTGCCTACCGTCCGGCGGGCGGTGCCTGGGGAAGTATGGAGAAGATCAATGATGACCCTGGCGCCAACAGCCAGCAGTTGCCCGTCATCACGGTTGATGCCAGTGGGAACGCCTACGCCGTCTGGAATGACGACCGTAATGGCAGTTGGGATGTCTACTTTGCCTATCGCCCGGCCGAAGGCGACTGGGGCGCTAACGTCAAGGTCAACGCTATGGGCGAGGCATCGCAGTATACCCCACCAGCCATCGCGGTGGACGGTGCTGGAACCGCCTACGCTTTGTGGAGCGACAGGCGCAACGACTATGGCGATATCTACTTTGCCACCCGTCCGGCCGGAGGCGCGTGGAGCACCGAAAGCAAGGTCAATGATGACGCCAGCACGACCTCTCAGTACGCTCCTGACATCGCGGTGGATGCGGGCGGCAACGTCTATGCCGTGTGGACAGACGGTCGCAACGGCCGCTCAGACATCTACTTCGCCCATCGGCCAGCAGGAGGCGATTGGGGAACGCAGAGCCGGATCAACGAAGATACAACAGCGACCATCACGCGACAGGCCCCCGACATCGCTGTGGACAGCAGTGGCAATGCCTATGCCGTATGGGTGGACTACTGTGTTGGCACAGTAGATGGAACGCTCTACTTCTCCTATCGTCCGGCGGGCAGCGACTGGGGTGCCAATGTCAGAGTCAACATGATCATAGAAGAGTTTGACCCGTTCCCTGTTTCCTATGCTCCCACACAGCCTGATCCTTGGAGCGATCCCGACATCCAGGTGGATGGTGATGGGAACGCTTACGTGCTTTGGGATAGCAGGGATGACATCTATTTCTCGACTCGCCCATCCGGTGGTTCGTGGATCACTGAGACCGAGATTAGTGACGGTATTCGGGGATCCCGTGGAAGTTTGTACCGTGTCGGACAGATTCCGGCCCTGTCCGTGGACAACGACGGCAATGCCTATGCGCTATGGGAGGATTGGCGCAACGGCAACGCGGATGTCTACTTTGCCCATTGCCCAGTGGGTGATGCGTGTAGCGCCAACGTTCGAATCCACGAAGACACGGGGACGGTCGCCCAATATCACCCCGACGTCGCTATGGACGAGGAGGGGAATGCCTATGCCGTCTGGGAGGATTGGCGTAACGGCAACAGCGACGTCTACTTCTCCCACCTCCCGGCGGGCGGCATGTGGGCCAGCGCTGACCAGGTCAACGACGACGGCGGGGAGGCCGGGCAATATGATCCCAAGATTGGGGTGGTCGACAGCGGCAACGCCCACGTTGTGTGGCAAGATAACCGAAATTACACCGCAGACATATACGCCGCAGACATATACGCCGCCCACCGATCAGCCAGTGGAATGTGGGAGGCCAACGTCCAGGTCAGCGATCCCATCACCGGCCCAGATTCCAATCCACGGACGCCCGACATCGCTGTCTCCGACGTCGGGGACGCCTACGCCGTGTGGAA
Organism: Anaerolineae bacterium; assembly: GCA_034437315.1. Lineage (GTDB taxonomy): Bacteria > Chloroflexota > Anaerolineae > B4-G1 > B4-G1 > DSAR01. The sequence continues at coordinate 2,886 of DAOTUC010000241.1, read as the reverse complement.
GAATTGGGAATCGGGTTCTGAGAACTTTATCAACTTAGCCGAACGTCCGGCGGGAGGGGTCTGGAGTGCCGGCACGCAGATTGTCGATCAGTTAGCGTTCCAGGATCCGGTGATCGCGTCAGGGGGCGACGGGAGTCTCCACGTTGCCTGGTTTGCCTGGGGGGCAGGCAGTTGGCCCAACGTCTATGCCATCCGCCGTTCAGCGATAGGGATCTGGAGCGACGCAGTACTGGCCAACGATGATGGTGATGGAACGAATCTTCAATGGGATCCAGGCATTGCAGCAGATGATAACGGCAACGCCTACATGGTATGGGAGGATCGACGTGATGGCGACTATGGTGACATCTACTTCGCCACTCGTCCGGTAACTGGCACCTGGAGCGCCAACGAGAAGGTTAACGATGATTTGGGGACAAGATCCCAATACGATCCGGCCATCGCGGTGAGCGGAGGCGGCAACGCTTACGCCGTCTGGGAGGATTATCGCGATGTCGGTCTTAACATCTACTTTGCCACTCGGCCCACCGGCGGTTCATGGGGAGGCAACAGCCGGATCAATGACAACATCGACCTGGCCTCTCAGTATCATCCCGCCATCGCGGTGGATGACAGCGACAACGCCACCGTCGTCTGGGAGAACTGGCAGAACGGTAGTTATGCGATTTATTCCGCCCAGTCCCTCCCCGTGCCCGAGTACGCCCAGGAGGGACGCTACACGTCACCGGCCTTCGATACCGGTGTCGATCTCGCCTCCTGGGGCGACCTGACGTACGCCGCTGACACCCCGGGGGGCACGTCGCTGGCGTTCGAGTCCCGCTCGCGAGTTGCCGGTGGTGAGTGGTCCGCTTGGACGCCGGTGAACAATGCCATCACCTCGCCGCCGGGCCAGTTCCTCCAATATCGCGTTACCTTCTCGACCACCTCGACCGACGTGTCGCCGATGCTGGATTGGGTCGAGGTTAGTTACACTTCGGCAGGCACCCCCTCCGCACCGCGCTTTGCCACACCCTGCGGCGTGACCAATCAGCTTACCCCGACGCTCAGCGGGTCGGTCGCCAGCGGCGTCACGGTTCACCTTTACGTCGATGGGACGGAAATCTTGAGCGATACCATCGACTCTACCGAAAGCGGCTTTGCGGTAGCGCCAGGTTTGACCGCCGGACAACACGTCATCACCGCTACCGCCGAAAATAGCCACGGGGTCGGCCCCGCTTCCCGGCCGCTGTCGCTCACGGTGGAGCCGGGCCTCAGCTACGACCCCCTCGGCGTGCGCGCCGGGCCGTGGAGCAATGGCGGCTGGCTCCTCAGTCCTCCCCGCGACATCAACGGCTGCGCCAATCCCGACAACGATTGGCGCGTCTGGCCCCGCACGGACAAGCGCTTCCGCGTCCAGGTGCCGGTCTCCTACACTACATCCGCTGCCGTCACCGTCACGTTGGGCACCAGAACGATTGACCTGATCGAGGAAAGCCCGGGGCTTTTCGTGGGCGTGTTTGATCCCCTGCTCCAGGATGGCGACTTTGTGATCGGCGTGACCGCTGATGGCACAACTTCGGTGATCGAAGGAGGGCCGGTGCTCATCGACCCCGACGGTTTCGTCTACGAGGCCAGCGGCACGATCAGTGATACTATCTCCGGCGTGAAGGTCACCTGCTACTATTCCGATACCCATGTGGGAGCATGGGTGACGTGGGATGCGTGGAACTATGATAATCAGATCAATCCCCAGATCACGGGGGAGGATGGGTACTTTTCGTTCTACACGCCGAGGGGCACCTACCGCGTCGTCGCCGAGAAGGAAGGGTATCATACGTACACCAGCCCTGACCTGGTCGTGGTCAACGAGCCGGTGCGACACAACGTCCCGTTGAGCCAGATTATGAGTGCGCCTATCGAGTTGAACATCACTGGCCCCGAGAGCGGCGAGACTGGCGTGGAGTATACCTTTACTGCCTCCGTCAACCCCACGGCAACCACTCCCATCACCTACATCTGGCGACCTCAGGGTTTGGACACCGAAACTCACCCAAACAAGGGCCAAAATGATAGCGCCTCATTCCTCTGGATGACGCCGGGCGCTCAGACCATCGTCGTCACCGCCAGCAACCCCATCGGCGCAGTGACAGGCACCCACGTCATCACCATCAATCCATCGACCAAGCCACACGTGGTGATCACTGGTCCAGAAGAGGGCGACGTCAACACCTCATATACGTTCACCGCGACGCTGTCGCCGGGCACCGCAATCCTCCCCGCGCTCTACACCTGGACGGCTGCCGAGCAATCGCCCTTCACCGAGACCGTGGCTCTCACCAGCACGGTGTCCTTCGCGTGGACAGAGGTAGGCGCAAAAACAGTCACCGTCACCGTCAGCGAGTTGGGCGATCCTGATACCGTCTACACATCTGATAGCCATCCCATCACGCTCCAAGACAGGAACACGTTCATCTATCTACCGCTGGTATTAAGAAATGAGTGATCCTCAGAACAGAAGAGAGGCGAAGTACAAAAGCCGAGTTTGAGCAGTAGGGGCGAATGCGTGCTGCGTGCGCCTCGCTGAGGCGCGCGCAGCACACCAGCAGTCAAATCGATAAAACCTTAGCCATCCAAACCAAGATTTTAGGAGGTAATGTCATGTTCGAGCGAATGCAAAACAGTTGGACCTTGATCAAAGCCAGCGCGGGCGTCCTGCGCGCTGATAAGGAGTTGATCCTATTCCCCATCCTCTCTTCGATTGGTGTGTTACTGGTGACCGCCAGCTTTGCCTTTCCCCTGCTCCTGACCGGCTTTTTCACCACGCTGATGGAGGGAGAGGGTCAATCGGAGGTGCTCGGCTATCTGGTCGGGTTCGTATTTTACCTGGTGCAGTATACCGTCATCATC
>DAOTUC010000240.1:0-12524 GCA_034437315.1 Anaerolineae bacterium | reverse complement strand
TCGACGATAGCGATTACGAGTGGGAGGCGCATACTGTTGTCCGGATCGATTTCAGTCAATTGAAGGTGAAGACGGCTGATAAACTGGAGCAGGGCATCAAGAGGATTTTGAGCCGCATCGCCGGGCTGCCCGGTGGGTATCTGCAGCAGTTGGCGGTGGCTATGCGCGGGCGGGATTGGGAGCGCTTCTTTGACGTGTTGCAGGTCTTCTTCGCCGACATTCCATACGACATTCAACGCTCGCAGGAAAAGTATTACCAGACTGTCTTTTACCTGATCTTCAAGCTGCTCGGATTGCAGATCGGGGCGGAAGTGCGCACCAATCGCGGGCGCATCGACGCGGTAGTGGAGATCGACGGGGCGGTGTTCATCTTTGAGTTCAAGCTGGACGGCAGCCCGGAGCAGGCGTTGGCCCAGATCGAAGAGCGTGGTTACGCGGAGAAATACGCCCGGCGCGAGGACGTCATCTTGATCGGTGTGGCCTTCAGCACCGAGCAGCGCGGCGTGGTCGATTGGCGAGTGGAAAGCCCCAAGTTTTCGGAAAACTTTAGGGGCTATTAAAAAATTCGATCAGAGGCCCGTCGTCCTGCCCCTTTTCCTTCCGGAGCAGCCCCGATCGTGAAACGCTCCCCGAAACCGTGTATATTTGACGCTAACCTCAAAGTGTGCTAGAATTTTTACTCGTGCACTCATCGTTTATGGGGACCTGATATGACTCTCCAACAAATGGCGTTCTTGATCCTCAGCGTCGTCACACTGGGCGCTGCTCTGATGGTCGTGACGCTGCGCAACGTATCCAGGGTTGTGCTGGGGCTGATCCTGTCCTTTATGGGAATAGCCGGCCTGTTCGTCTTGCTAGAAGCCCCCCATCTCGCCGCCGTCCAACTTCTCGTCTGCGTCGGGGGAACTTTCCTTTTGATCGCCGCCGGCGCGCGCCGCCTCGACATAGCGGAAGCCGCCGGGTCGCCGGGCCGCGAGACGGGCCGCGAGACGGAGCGCGAGGCGTCCATATCCCTTTACGCACTGAGACGATACGCCGCCCGCCTGTTTGCGCACGACATCTTTGGTTCAAACGAGCGGGCGAGAAATCGCCTGTGGTTCGGCGCCGCCCTGAGCGCCGTCGTGCTGTGCGCCTCGTTGGTGTGGACCATCTATCATCACGATTGGGTCACGTCCGCGCTCGGCCCGCTTCCACCCGCCGCCCTAATGGCCCTGGCGAGAACGATGGTGCATCCCCAGGGTATAGCTTTGTCCTCCGGCGTCGCCTCGCTCCTGTTGCTGATCGCCTTGATTGGCGCATTCAGCAGCGCAAGGAGGGGCTGAGACGATGATTTACGGCGTCCCCCTGGCGTGGTATCTGATCTTGGCGGCTGCATTGTTCTGCATCGGCGGATATGGCGTCCTGGCGCGGTGCAACGCCGTCGTCACCCTGATGGGCGTCGAACTGATGCTCAACGCCGTCGCCATCAACCTGCTCGCCTTCTGGCGCTACCTGAATCCCGGCGACGCGGTCGGGCCGGCTTTTGTCCTGTTTGTCTACGCCATAGCAATCGCCCAGGCGGGCGTGGGACTGGCGCTCGTCATCGTCGCCTGGCGCACGCACGCCACAGCCGCCCTGGCAGACCTCAACCAACTCAAAGGCTAATCGAGGCGTTTATGCCATTCCCCTTTAACTGGCTCGACCTGGCCTGGTTGATTCCCCTCCCGCCTCTCCTGGCCTTCGTCGCAATTATCCTATACGCCCATCGAGACCAGGCGTTGAGCCGCAAACTGGTCATCAATGGGATGAGCCTCACCCTGCTGCTGGCGCTGATCGTCTTCTGGCGGGCGGCGACGCTGCCGGTGGGCGGCGGAGAGCGGGCCTACGAATCGGCGCCTATCCGCTGGCTGTCCACCGGGAAAGAGCGTCTGGCCCTGGGCGTCTACGTCGATCCGCTCACTGCTGTGATGCTCTTTACCATCCCGCTCGTCAGCCTGATAATTTTCGTCTACAGCAAGGGATATATGAACGGCGGCGCGTCCCAGGCCAACTGGCGCGACAACCACTTCTTCGCCTACCTCTCCCTCCTGGCTGGCGGGATGTTGGGCATGGCGGTCTTTAACAATCTGCTGGCCCTTTTCATCTTCTGGACGTTGACGAGTGTGGGCGCTTACCTGCTGATCGGTTTCCGGCGGGGGGCGGCCGACGACCAGGCCGGGCTCAAGGCCTTCATCGTGACCGGAATCGGCGATCTCTTCTTGCTGCTGGGATTGGCGCTGCTCTACGCGGAGGTCGGGTCGCTCGCCTACGGGGACGTTTTCAGCCCTGAGACGCTGGATCAATTGGCGAACACGCCATGCCTGGGCGCGTCGGCCGCGACGGTGATCGCGCTGCTGCTTTTCGGCGGCGCTGTGGGCAAGAGCGCCCAATTCCCCCTCCACGTCTGGTTGCCCGACGTGATTGAGTCCCCGACCCCGGCCTCCGCTATGATTCAATCCGCCGCCACGACGTCGGCCGGCGCTTTCCTGATCGCGCGCGTTTATCCCATCTTCCAGGCGGCCGACGTGGGCGTGTTATCCATCGGCGGCGTCCCCTTCATCGTTTTCGTCGGCGCGCTCACGGCCTTTGGCGCGTCGTGCATCGCCGTCGCGCAGCGCGACGTCAAGCGCATGCTGACCTTCTCCACCATCAACCAGCTGGGCTACGTGATCGCCGCGCTGGGCGTCGGCGCATACGCGGCCGGGGTGTTTCACCTGGTCGCGCACATCTTCCTGAAGGCGTTGCTGGTCCTGGGCGCCGGCTCATTGATCCGGGGGATAGACCGGGGGCGACAACAGGCCCGGGAGCGCGCGCCCGAGGAACCGGAGACGCCCTTCGACCCCGGCGATCTGATCTATATGGGCGGGTTGCGTTGGCGTATGGCGCGCACCTACTGGGCCTTTCTCATCGGAGGATTGGCGCTCTCTTTCCTGCCGCTCGTCACTGCCAGCTTCTGGTCGGCGAGCGAGCGCGTCTACGGCGCCGATATCGCGCTATCAGATATACGGCCCGCCTTCTGGATCCTGTCCGCCGCGATGGGCGTGACTGCTCTATACACCGCCCGCCAGCTCTATATGACCTTCGCGGGTCAGCCTCGCACCGACGCCGCCGTGTATGCGTCCGAAAGCGGGCCCGCGCTGATCCGACCGCTGGTCATCCTGGCGATGTGTGTCGTATGTCTCGGCTGGTTGGGTCTCCCGGAGCGCTTCCCGCTCGTCGGCGGTCTGATTCCCCGCTGGTTCTACGATTTCGTCGGTTCGACGAGCGGGGCCGTCGAACGGGCGCTGGCGACGCCGACCGCCCAGTATCCGCTGACGCTGGGGCTGGCTTTTACGTTTGGCGGGTGGTTTGTTGGTTGGCTGATCTACAAGCTCAAACCGATGCAGGCCGGCGATGTGGATCGCATTGAAGCGGCGATGCGCCTATTTCGCCTGGGCTGGTTCCACGCCTGGCTGCGCGATTGCCTCTACATCGACCGGCTCTACCAGAAGACCTTCGTGAACGGCGCGATCCGGTTATCCGATGCGCTCGCGCGCTTCGATTCTGGCGGGGAGGGCTCCCGCGGCGTGGTGGACGGCCTGGCGCACGGGGCCGGCCTGGCGGGGCGGGCGCTATCCGCCGCCGCCGGTTGGCTCGATGCGCGGATCGTGGACGGGGCCGTCAACCGGCTGGGCGCGCTCGCCGGGGCGCTGTCCCAGATAGCCGAGCGGTGCGACGCCCGCGCGATAGACGCGCTCGTCAACCGGCTGGGCGTCGGCGGGCGGCGAGTTTCGACCGCCCTCTATTTTCTCGATCGCCGCGTCATAGACCGCCTCGTCGATGGAATTGGCCAATTGGCCCACTTCCTGGGCGGGCGCGTTCGCTCCATCCAGACCGGGCGGGTGCAGAGTTACCTGCTGATCGCCGTCGCGACGATCCTGGCCTTGATCATCACGTTCTTTATGATTTTACAACTGCGCATCTAAGGGTTCATAATAAGTTCCCACGCAGACGCCCCGGGGACGGGGCTTAGAGCGACAAATGCGGGAAGTTATAAATTTACGGGCCCTAAGCGTGTGTGAGGAGTCATGTCTATGTTTCCAATCCTGAGTGTCACCCTTTTCGTGCCACTGGTGGGCGCGTTGCTGATTATGGTTATCCCCAGAGAGGACGCGAAAACGATCCGCCGGGTGGGCGTCGCTTTCGCCTTTGCGACCCTCGTGCTCGCCGCCATCATCTGGATCGGGGTATTCCAATCGGGCGGCGGTGAGATGCAATACCAGGAGCGCTACCCGTGGATTCCGGCCTTCGACGTCCACTTCCACCTGGGGGTGGATGGTCTCAGCGCGCCGATGGTCTTCCTGACCGCTCTGCTGACGACGCTGGCGCTATTCTACTCGGCCCACGTCATTGGCGTCACCGGCGTTGAGGAGGAAAGGGGTGCGCGGGTCAAGGAATATTATTGGCTGTTCCTGGTGATGGAGACGAGCCTCCTCGGCGTGTTCCTCTCCCTAGACCTGATGATGTTCTACATCTTCTGGGAAATCCAATTGGCGCCGATGTTCCTGCTCATCGGCGGGTGGGGCGGGGAGAAGCGCTTGTACGCGGCGCTCAAGTTTTTCCTCTACACGATGGTGGGCAGCGCGCCGATGCTGTTGGCGATCATCGGCGTCTATCTCCAGACCGGGACCTTCAACATCATTGAGGCGGCCGCCGCTCAGCCCTTCGCCGGGAATCTTACCTGGGCGGGCGTCGCTTTCTGGGCCCTGTTCGTCGCCTTCGCCATCAAAATAGCCAACGTCCCCCTCCACACCTGGCTGCCCGATGCGCAAACAGAAGCGCCCACGCCGGTCAATGTGATCATGGCGGGCGGCCTGCTCCAACTGGGCGCTTACGGACTGATCCGGATCGCCTTGCCCCTTTTCCCCGAACCGTTCCAGTATTTCGTCTGGGACGTTCCGATTATCCCCGTCGTGGCGACGGTGAGCGTCGTCTACGGCGCGATGGTCTGCCTGGCCCAGTGGGACCTCAAGCGGCTGATCGCCTACCTGTCGGTGGCGCATATGGGATACGTCACGTTGGGGGTGTGCGCCGCCGTCGGCGGCCTGGGGGTGCTGGGCGATCAGACGAACTTTGACGCGGCCGTCTCTGGACTGAACGGCGCGGCGTTCCAGATGTTCGCCCACGGCGTCATCGTCGGTGGGCTCTTTTTCCTGGCGGGCATGCTCGACGCGCGTGCCCGCACCTGTGACCTGAAGGCCTTTGGGGGGTTGGCCAAACAGGTTCCCCACTACTATGGGATCACGCTGGTGACCGCTTTCGCCGCGTTGGGATTGCCCGGATTGGCGGGCTTCTGGGGCGAGTTCCTCGTCTTCCGGGGAGCGGTGCACTTTATGCCCCTGACCGCTTTTACCGGCGCCCTGGGCCTGCTCTTCACCGCCGCCTGCATCCTGTGGAAGGTCGTTCAACATCTCTTCCTGGGCGATTTGGACGAGGACAAGTGGGGCGCGCTGACCGATATGGCGTGGTGGGAGCGAGTGACCGTGTGGCCGATCGTCTTCATCATCATCTTTCTGGGCCTCTACCCCGCTCCCCTGCTGGATTCGCTCAACGCCGCGATGACGACGTTGCTGCAAAGCCTGCCGTAGATAGGGTTGCCAACATGACGTTTGAGATATCAGGCCAGATTCTGTGGTTTCTCGCGCCGGAGATCGCGCTGTTGGCGACCGCCCTGCTCATCCTGGGGCTGGATGGGATTCGCCCCTGTCGGGAGCGGCAGCGATGTCCGCTCTACGTCGCGCTGGGCGGTTTCGGTCTCGCGCTGGGTGCGACGTTATCCTTAAGAGGATATATCGGCCGGCCACTCCCCGCGCTCTCCTCCGATCCCTTCGCCCTGACGACTAAAATTATCGCGTTGGGCGGGATGGGGATCGTCGCGCTGCTGTCCGACGACTACATCCAGATGCACAGTCCGGAAAAGCGAGCCGCCTTCTACGCCCTGCTCCTATTCAGCAGCCTGTCAATCAGCCTGATGACCGGCGCGAGCGACCTGATCCTGATCTTGCTGGCCCTCGAATGCCTGAGCGTCACGTCATACTTCCTGACGGGCTACCTGCGCGACGACCCGCGCGCCGCCGAGGCCGCGCTCAAGTATTTTATGTACGGCGCGGCTATGTCGGCGATGATGCTCTACGGCGCATCCTGGTTTTACGGGCTGACCGGGTCCACCGGCCTGCGAGAGATCGCCGCCGCATTGATCGCCGCGGAGGACACATTGCGGCCGGCGCTCCTGCCAGCGCTGATCTTTGTGATCGCCGGGCTGGCCTACAAAATCGCCGCCGTCCCCTTCCACCAATGGGCGCCCGATGCTTACGAGGGCGCGCCTCCGCCCGTCGCGGCCTATCTCTCCGTAGGCCCGGTCGTCGGCGGATTCGCCGTGACGATGCGGTTGTTGCTGACCGCGCTGCCGGTCGATCTGGCTGACCTGGCGCTCGATTGGCGGACGTTGCTGATCGCCATCTCGGCGCTCACGATGACGGTCGGCAACCTGGTCGCTTTGAGGCAGCGCAATATCAAGCGCTTGCTCGCCTATTCCAGCATCGCGCAGGTCGGTTACCTCCTCGTCGGGCTCGTCGTCGCCTCGCCCCGGGGCGTGACGGCGGCGCTGTTCTACCTGGTCGCCTACGCGCTGAGCAATCTGGGCGCCTTCGCCGTGGTTATCACGTTTGCCAATCAGACCGGGTCCGGCGAGATTGCGGATTACGCCGGGTTGAGCGCGCGCGCCCCCCTGCTCGCCATAGGGTTGACGATCTGCCTGTTCTCGCTGGCGGGCCTTCCCGTGACCGCCGGCTTTGTGGGTAAGTGGCGCCTTCTGTTTGCAGCCATTGAACAGGGGTTGCTGTGGCTGTCCATCATCGGCGCGCTCAACAGCGCTATCGCCCTCGCCGGTTACTGGCGGGTCATTCGCGCGGTCTATCTCACGCCGGCGCAGGTGGAGGAGCCGGTGAGCGCTTCCCCCACGCTGGCGATAGCGCTGGGGATGACCGTCGCGGGTGTGCTCCTCATCGGCGTTATGCCGGGCCCGCTTATGGCGCTCGTCCAGGCCGCCGCGCCGGTCTTCTTCGGTCGCTGATCGTCCCCTGTGATGAAGATGAAATGAAGATGAAATGAGCATGAAGGAGAGATGGAGCCGTTGGCCGACGTCGGATATCGCGGCCCTGACGCTGCTCCTGCTGATTGTGACGGCTTTCTTCTGGCCCTTGATCGCCGCCGGCTATTGGATCCCCCGGGGCGGCGGCGATTTGGTCTCCTTCATCTGGCCGATGTACCGTTTCGCGGCGCGTAGCTTGCAGGCGGGCGTCATCCCCCTGTGGAATCCCCATCTCCACAGCGGCGCGCCCTTCGTCGCCGACAACCAGTCGGGCGTCTTCTACCCGATTAACCTGGCGGCATTCATGCTGTGCGGCGAACCCTCCTACGCGATGATAGAGGCGCTGGTTGTCTTTCACATCTGGCTCGCCGCCGCCAACGCCTTCGCCCTGGGGCGCGGCCTGGGCCTGGGCCGTCCCGCCGCGATGTTCGGCGGGATTGCCTTCGCCCTCTCCGATCTGTTCGTGACCCATATCGGTAACTTGAACCTCAACGCGACGGCGGCGTGGCTGCCGCTGCTTCTGTTGTGCGCGTATCGGGCGCTCCTCGCTCACAGCGTGACCTGGGCGGTCGGCGCAGGCTTGACGCTGGCGACGGCGGCGCTGGCCGGCCATGGGCAGATGTTGCTCTATCTGGCCCTGACCGTGGGACTGTATCTGCTCTACCGGTTGGCGGCGGACTGGCGGCTGGGCCTTCGGCGGGCGTTGCGCACGGTGGGACTGACCGCGCTCATCGTCGCCATTGGCGTCGGCGGGGCGGCCCTCGCGCTGCTCCCGGCCTACGAGATGGCGGGTCACACGGGACGCGGGCGCCTTTCGTTTGACGAGGCGACCCGCTTTTCGCTGCCCCCTCGCGCGCTGATCGGCCTGCTGGCTCCCGGGTTCTACGGGCGCGGCCCGGCCGATTTCTGGGGCGGGTGGGAGCGGGTCGAGGTGGGATATGCGGGCGTCGTCACGCTGGCGCTGGCGGCGGTCGGCGGAGGCGCGATGGCGCACAAGCGCAAGGCGGAGGGCGGTTACCCGCTAGGCTTTTTCGCGCTGTTGACGCCGTTGGCGTTTCTTTTGGCGCTGGGGCCGCACACGCCGCTCTATGGGCTGCTCTATCGCTACGCGCCCACCTTCGACCAGGTGCGGGCGCCGGCGCGGCTGATTCTGCTGGGCGACCTGGGGCTGGCGATGCTGGGCGCTTACGGATTGGAGCGCCTGGCGCGTGGTCAGGCGGGGCGGTGGGCCCGGATAGTGGGCCTGGGCGCATTGATCGCGGCCGGCGCGACGTTGGCGATCGGGCTGCCTCAGGCGCAGATGATTCCGCCGCCCGATCGGGTGTCACAGGCGGTGACCAGCACCGTCGCGGCGGCGGCCCTGTTGGCGTTGAGCGGCGTGTACATCTGGTTCCAAGCCGCAGTTCGGGAGAAGCGGGCGCGGTGGATGGCCTGGCTGGCGTTAGCCCTCTTGTCCGCCGACTTGATCTGGCTGGGTTCCACGCTGGAGATCGAGCCGAACGATCCCCGGCAGGGCTTCGCGCACGCCGACATCGTCGAATTTCTACACCAGGACGGCGGTCTCTATCGCATCGAATCCGCGGCCTCCGCCTGGCAACCCGACGCGGCGTTGGCGCACGGATTGTACGACGTGGGCGGCGTCTACAACCCGCTGGGGCTGGCCCCCTACCAGGCGTATCGCTGGGCCGTGGGAGAGCGCGCCGCGCCGCTCTACAACCTGATGGGCGTCAAATACGTGTTGGCCGACAAAGGACAACCGCCCGGCGACGAGCGGCTGGTTCCAGTCTTCACCGCCAACTCGGAGATTGACGTGTATCTCAACACCGAGGCGTTGCCTCGCGTGCTGCTGGTCTATCGCTCGCAGATAGCACCCGAGCACGCGGCCGCCTGGCAGGCGATTCACGATCCGGCCTTCGACCCCGCGCGGACGGTTGTGCTGGAAGAGGGCGATCCGCTGGATGTGGATCCGGGCGATGGGGAGCGGCATATCGCCTTCACGCGCTATGAATCGAACATAGTCGAGCTCACGGTGCGCACGCCGGTGACCGGCTACGTCGTGTTGAGCGACGTGTATTATCCCGGCTGGCGGGCGACGATGAACGGCCAACCGACCGAGGTGCTGCGGGCCGATTACGTTTTCCGCGCTGTGCAGGCGCCGCCGGGCGAGCACATCGTCCGGATGACCTTTGCTCCCTGGACGTGGCGGGTTGGTTGGCCGATCAGTCTCATCACCTGGCTGGCGGTCGGGGTTTGGGTCGTCTGGCGTCGCCGGATGCGAAGCCCGGTTTCGCGTTAGATCGGCTCACATTCACCAGTTCTGGGCCAATCTGGGTGTTATAATTGCCTTTAAACCAAGACTGTGCTATAATTTTTCTTGCTTGGCGGCAGTTAGGCCTATTCTACAAGCCGTATCTTCTCAAAAAGCCAGGGCAAAAGGAGTCCATCGTCCACATCCTCAGCGGCGAATTGGCGGAAATGATCTGAAAGATGAACATACCATCCGTGTGCGCTCAGCGTGTTCAGCGCGTTCGCGATATACTATCGCCGGGAATGAGGTAGGCGCTTCGCTTTTTGTGATGGCCTAACGGGGGCCGTGACGACCGCTTTGAAACCTTCGCGAGGTTGTGTTTCTAGGGAGCATCAGCATGCGTGTGCACGTGGAATTTCTCGGCACGTTTAGATTAGCGACGGGGACTAAAGAGATCACGTTGGAGATGGACCAGGGCGCGACCTTTCGCGACCTGGTCCGCGCAGTGGCGTATCGCTATCCCCCATTGACCGAGGGGATGATCCATGCTGAAGACTACACGTTAGAGGAATCGAACGCTATCAATCTTAACGGTCAGCGGATGATACTCGAGCACGAGATGGACGAGCCTCTCACCGACGGCGACCAAATCACACTGATGGCCATATTAGCAGGAGGTTAGACAAACTATGTACGGATACAGTGGGAAAATTTTACACATCGACCTGGACGAACGGAAGTCGTGGGCCGAGACAAAAAAGGAGGAATGGTATAAGACGTATATCGGAGGCGTTTCGATGGCGGCCCGACTCTGTTGGGAGAATATTGAGCCTGGCTGCGACCCGCTCTCGCCCGGCAACCCCATTTGCATAGCGGGTGGTTTGTTCTCCGGAACGCCGGTACCGGTCGGCGGCAAATACGGCATGGCGTCCAAGTCGCCCCTGACCGGTTTCATCGGCGATAGTTTGTCCGGCAGTTGGCTCTCCGTGGCCCTCAAACGATCTGGGTGGGACGGTATCGTGATCCACAACGCGAGCAAAGATTGGGTGCGCGTCTTAGTTGAGGACGATAAAGTCTCGTTTCACGACGCCAGCTATCTGCTGGGATTGGGCACCCACGATACCGAGGAGGCTATCCGTGAGGAATTGGGCGATGATCAGGTCCGCTCGGCCGTCATCGGGCCAGCGGGCGAGAATCTAGCCCGCATCGCCAACGTGAGCAACGATGGGCGTAAGGCCGGCCGCACCGGCCAAGGGGCGGTGTGGGGGGCGAAAAAGCTGAAGGCGCTCTCCATCCGCGGCACGCGCGACGTCGAGGTCGCCGACCCAGAGACGCTCTTGCAACTATCTTACGACATCCTCCAGGCCTCTCAAGGTCCAAACACGCAGAAGTACCGCGTCCTGGGCACGTCGTCCAACGTGCTGAACATGAACAAACTGGGCCTGCTCCCCACGCACAATTACCAGCGAGGTGTGTTCGAGGACGCCGAATTGGTCAGCGGGGAGTATCTGCACGAACATTACAAGGCGAACACGATGGCCTGTGCGCAGTGCCCCATCGCCTGTGAGCAGGTCGGTCACGTCAAAGAAGGTCCATACGCCGGCGCGATGGGTCACATTGAGTACGAATCTCTCTACGCCCTGTCCTCTAACTGTGGCGTGAGCAATATGGCGGCCGCTATCCAGGCCATCACCAACTGCAACGAGCTGGGGACAGACACGATGAGCACCGGTGTGACCATCAGCTGGGCCATGGAGTGTTACGAAAAGGGGATTTTCACCAAAGAGGATTTCAAATGTGAGCGGTATCCCGAAGGTTTCGAGGCCAATTTCGGCAACGAGGATGCGATGGTCACGTTGACCGAGATGATCGCCCATCGCGAGGGTTTTATGGGCGATCTACTGGCCGAAGGGACGAAGCGGGCCAGCGCCAGGATCGACGAGGAGCGCGGCGCCGAGACCTACAAGTGGGCGATGAATATCAAGGGGCTGGAGAACCCCGGTTACGACGCGCGGGCGCTCAAGACCTTCGCCCTGGGCCTGGCTGTCGGGACGCGGGGCGGTTGTCACAATCGCACCGCCGCCTACGACCCCGACATCAAGGGTCAGGTCGACCGCTTCAGCGTCGACGACACGCGGGGCGCGCTGGCCAAAAGCACCGAGGAATACGCCGCCGTCTACGATACCCTCCCGCTATGCAAATTCATCCGCCGCTGTTTCACCGGCAAGGCGGACCGGGCGGGCGCATGGCCGGCTATCGCTGATCTGATCAACGCCACCACCGGTTGGGATTTCGATTACGAGGCGGTCGATTTGATCGGCGAGCGAGCCCACACCATGAAGAAAGCGTTCAACATTCGCGAGGGCTGGACCCGTGAGGATGACCACCTACCCTGGCGTTGGCAGCACGAGCGTATGGAAGAAGGCGCGTCGGCCAACAGCGTCGTCACCGACGAGGAGTTGGAATACCTGAAAGACCTCTACTACGAAGCCAAAGGGTGGACAGAAGAGGGCCTCATCCCCAAGGAGAAGCTGGAAGAACTGGGGATGGACGACGTGGCTGAAGAGATCGGAGTATAGGAGTCATCATGCCAACTTTACCTTCTACATCCAAGTACGCGTACATTACCTGCGACGCATCCAAGTGCGTTGGATGCCAGATATGTGAGTACGTCTGTTCACACAACAAGACCGGCGCTTTCAATACCTACCGCAGCCGCATCCGCACGGTGAGGGCGAAGAAGATTCTCGTCACAGCGATTGCCTGCCGCACGTGCGAGGATGCGCCGTGCGTCCTCGCTTGCCCGCGCGACGCGCTGAAACAGGATCCAGAGACCGGCGTCATCAAGGTGGACGCCAACCTGTGCGATGGGTGCGCCTGGTGCATCGAGGCGTGCGATTTCGGCGCCATCACGATCAATCCGCGCACTAAACTGGCGGAGATATGCGACCTGTGCACCGACGAAGAGGATGGCCCCCAATGCGTGAAATGGTGCCCCAAGGAAGCGTTGGAATTGACGACGCCCGACCGGCGCGCGCAACGCTCGCGCCACAAGCTGATATTGGAAGAGGTTTAAATACAATACGGCTCAGTTGAGACTTCCGAAGTCTCGGTGTGAGTATTTTTTTT
>DAOTUC010000239.1:0-5714 GCA_034437315.1 Anaerolineae bacterium | reverse complement strand
CGGTGGGTTGGAGGGCGACGATCAGTTCGGACATCAGCTCTTTTTTTCTGACGCCCTTGGGCAGCGCGAATTCCACCTCTGTGCCGATCTTCACCGTGCGGTAGAGCAGGTCTTTCCAGTACATCGCTTGCTCGTGTGTGAGGCAATCGTCGCGACGAAAGATGATGGGATGTTTCATGTTGAGCCTCTTTTTATTTTTTCAATCGGCTACGTCTTGGCGCGTGGTGACGATCCATAATCAATGTTCAACAGCGGCTTAATCTCTTTCCGAGGCTCCGGAGATACGATGAGCCTCGGAAAGACTAAGTTTTAGCCTTTAACCGGTTCTTGCCCTCCGGCGAGTCGATTGCCGGCCCCGAACAGGCTCTGTTCAGCCGACTTCGCCGCCGACCAATTCAAAGCTGATCGTGCAAGTCTCCGTCTCCGGCTCCCACTCCCGCCCCAGGATGCGGTGGCGGGTCCCCAACCGGCGCCGCATGGCGGCCGCCGCCAGCGTCATTGGCACACACGCGAAAGGTTGGACCCCTTGCTCTTCCAGATCCATCGTCGCCTGGCGGAGAAAGCAATGGGTGCACGACATACTCACTTTATTGCCGTCCAGTTTGACCTCGCCATCGCTCATCGTGCCAATTTCGTCCACCAATAGGCGATTGATCTCTATCAGGATGTCTTCGGGATTCTCGCCCTGGATTTCCAACCCGGTCTCTTTTTCCATCATCGTGAGTACTTCGTCGCCGATTTTCGTCGTGGTGGCGAAGGAGGATTCGCCGAACAGGTCCCACAGTCCCTTCGCCAAGCCGTAGATCGCCAGATTGAATACCCGTAGAAGACGTTTCTTCTTTTCAAATTCAGTAGCCACTTCGATTTTCCTTTCTTTTTATATTTAGTTTGACGCGCTGCATTTCTCGTAGCCCAGATCGTTGGCGCAGGAGAAGCGCGCTAATCGGATGAGTTTACAGGGGTCGATTACTGCCCCGGCCGGGGGATGGCGTCCCACAGCAAGTCGGCGTACTGGCGGGAGATCAGCCGTACATTGCCCAGGCTGGCGGTCTCCTTGTTCACCGCGATGCTCAGGTAATATGACCCACTACCCAGGAATCGGGTGATGACGTAGGCGTGATTGGTGGTCACCAGGTTATCCTCTACTGCGCCGGCCTTGAGCTGACCGATAGTCTTCTGCACCAGCTTCATCACCAGCGCGAACTGGGCTGCTGCTGCTTCCGCATCGAACTCTGGGCTGGTTGCGTAGTGGGCGATGGATAGCCCATCCATACCGACGACGTCAGTCGATATAATCCCCGGCATCTCGTTCGCCATCTCCTGTAATAGATCGTTCAACTTTGCCATTTCATTTACCTCCTCGTGTTGTGCTAGATCAACATCTTCTAACCAGTTTTCCAATGATTGTTCGCTTAATTGCTCTTGCTGGGCGGCGGCGTTTTCGTCGATGCGCCGCATGCCGTCTAATACCAGGTTCGACCAGGACGTCTGAACGGTGTGCGCTGGCGGCGGCACTTGCATGTCCAGCTCAAAAGAGCCATCTTCCCACGTTAATAATTCATCAATAACCCTCTCTCCTATCTGATCTCCTAGCTCTATGTGCACGATCTGTCCATCGTCAAAGAAAACGAAAGCTTCGTCGTTCTCGTGCTGTACACGAAGACGGGCCTGGTTTCCCTCGTTGCAATTGACCGAGATCAAGGCGGTCAGATCCATATCCTTTAGGTCGCCCTGTATAGCCATAGCCCTCCCTTACCTTCTAAGTTTGGCTACGCGCCGCAGCGCTCGCCTGTAAGTTGCCCTGTACCTGCACCATCACCTTTTTGATAATGGCGCGCAATGTGTCGAATACGCCTTGCCCTTGAATGGCGCTCGCTTCAAAATATGGATGCTGGCCGTTTAATTGCAGCGACGAGCGGAGCGCGGGGAGCGGCATCGCCATCGCCAGGTCCCGCTTGTTGAATTGCACGACGAGCGGCATAGTCGCCGAGTTATAACCGAGTTCCTGTAGGTATGTCTGCATGTCCCTCATCGCCTCCCGATTCGCCTTCATACGCTGCGGGTGCGAATCCGCCACAAAGACGACCCCGTCTGCTCCGCGGAGCACCAGCTTGCGGCTTGATGCGTAGTATACCTGCCCCGGTACGGTGTATAGATTGAAGCGCGGTCGCAGTCCGGCCACTGCGCCGAGTTCCAGCATCAGGTAGTCGAAAAACACCGTGCGATCCTCCCGCGTCTTCAGCGAGATCAACTCACCGCGTAGGTTGGGGCGCGTTTGAGCGTGTATGCGTTGTAGGTTGGTCGTCTTGCCGCTCAGCGCGGGGCCGTAATAGACGATCTTCAAGTTAAGCTCTTTCTTGCGGCGATTAATGAACATGCTTGTCCTCTCTCATTTGTGTCGACGTCCTTTGCATCCTTCAGATCAGTCTTCCCCTGTACCGCTTTATTGCCAGAAGGAGTGGTCTAGCCTATCTAACACCAATTGGCCGAACGCATCATTTAGCTCTTGATTGTTCTGTGTCTCCGTGCGGGCTTCCAGGATGATGTGATCCAATTGCTCCGATATATTCCGCGTCCACAGGCGAACCAGGCCGATCGGCGCTTTCCGGTTGAAGACGGTGATCAGCATCATCTCCCCTGAGACATCGGAAAGGTAAATGTTTTTCCGCTCTCCCTCGTGGAGCAAGAATTGGAAGCGCGTCTCTCCCAGCATACGGGCGATCTCCCGTGTGGCGGCGAGCTCGCCGGCCGCCAGGACGGAAATCTCGTCGGTGTTGGGTGCATCATCGCCCGCGACGCTTTCGATCAATTGCCCGTTTTGGTCCGCCAGCAGGACGCAATAGGCGTTCGTCTCCCGGCGCATCTGTTTCAGGTGGGCGACGATGCGTTCCAGGTGCTGGATCGAAAAATTGATTTCTCTGGGCGCTGATGGCATAGTGCGATTTCCCTTTCGGCTTTGGCTTGATGATTCGAACGTTCACGCTTGGCCTTTCTCGAACGTTTTTCGACGTTTTCCGAAATTCAGGCGTCGTCGTCTGTCCATTCGCTGGGCGCCAGCCCGGCAGCCATTGCTTCCTCCAGGTTCATCAAGGGTCCACAGGCTTCGTCGTTGGCGAAGGTTTCCTCCTGTTCGTTCAAACCTATCATTTCAGCTTCGCCTTCACCTTCATCGGTGGAGAAAACGCCCTCGTTGAAAAGTTTACCTAGTTCTGAATCTAGAGCGACGCTTAGGTCTTCTTCATTTTCTTGATAGGATGGAGAGACGAGCGCGGCGGCCGCTTCCTCTTCTTCCTTCAATATCTCGGTCAGGTCTGCCGCTGTCTGTTTGGTGTAGAACCAGACCATCCCCGGTTTGCTGTCTGATTCGGAAATGACTGCGAGCAGCAGGTCGCCGGTCAAATCATAGGCGTAAATATTGTAATCGCTGCCTTCGTGATAGCTCGATTTGAAGATCGACCCGCTCCCCAGGAGCTTGGCCAATTCCGCAGCCGCGACGAAATTCGCCGCTACCAGCGCGCTGACGCTGGAGATATCCAGCCCATTGGTGTGACCGGCTGTATCAATAGGATAGCCGCTGGCGCTGAGCAAGAGGACGCAACGGGCCTTGGCGTTCGATTGTAGGGCCTGCAACTGGTCGTAGACCGGTTCCTTCAGCGTCCGCTCCCCAGTCCGGTACGGATCCTCCTGGTTCAGGTGTGTCTGCCCGACCGCATTTTTTACAATCTGGCGAATTTGCTGTAGCGTGAAGGGCTTTTCCAGGTATTCGCTCAACCCGATGTCGGCTACACTATCGCGAAGTTCGGAGTTGCCGTAAGCAGTCATCAGCACCACGCGGGTTTCTGGGGAAAGCTCGCGAATCTGGCGCATCAGCGACAGGCCGTCTATTCCCGGCATCTTATAATCGGTGATGACCAACGTGTATGGGCTATCCTGTATTTTAGAGAGGGCCTCCGCGCCGCTGCTGGCTGTCTCAATCACACATTCCTGATCGACCTTTTCCAGCGTCTCTGCTAGGACCATCGCGATTGTCTTTTCGTCATCTACGATCAGCAAGCGCCTGTGCTCTTTTTCCATTTAAAGTCTCTCCCTGATTACTCGTTTTGTACGTGTGCTAAAATTTGCTTAACTTCAGCATCGTTATTATCATACTACAGAAACCCTGATGTAACATGAGGATTTTGTAACAACTCTGTAGCAATTCTGTTGGCGCGATGGCTTCCGGTATTATTGATATGTGTTTCATTTCATTTGGCGCCAAGTTCGTAGTAGGCGATTTATCGCCGTAAAAGCGCGCTGAAGCACGCACTACAAACAACGCTCAAAGCATTTGAGACACACCCTATTGATAGGGGTGTGTTTCATTTCATTTGGCGCCAAGTTCGTAGTAGGCGATTTATCGCCGTAAAAGCGCGCTGAAGCACGCACTACAAACAACGCTCAAAGCATTTGAGACTCACCCTATTGATATAGCGCGTATCCTTTTGGCGATGATGGTGTTTTAACTATATAGGTTTCGTATCGCGTAGATTCGTATCGCGTAGAAATGAATGAAGGAGGATATAATGAATGAACAACGACGGATTCAAATTGTGACCGACAGCACGGCTCATATCCCGGAGGAAGCCTTGAATGGCTTGGATGTGCCGACTATCCCGCTGTGGCTTATTTGGGGGGATGAGCGATTTCGCGATGGTGTGGATATTCAGCCTTCCACTTTTTATCGTCGCTTGCCCGATTCAGACATCTTTCCCACAACCTCTCAACCCTCGGCCGGAGAGTTTGAGCGGTTTTTTCAGGAGACGGGGCAGGGGGCGGATTGTGTGTTGGGGATTTTCATCTCTTCCAAGTTGAGCGGCACTGTCGCCAACGCGCAAGTGGCGCGAGATTGCATCGCTGATTGTGACGTGCGGATCGTGGATTCCTACTCGACCGCGGCGGGCCTGAGTTTTGTGGTTCTCGCCGCGGTCCGGGCGGCGGCCGAGGGGAAATCGTTGGAGGAGGTCATACAGATCACGCATCAGGTGCGAGATAATGTGCATCTGTTGTTTGTCGTGGATACATTGGAATACCTGCACCGGGGCGGGCGGATCGGGGGCGCTAAACGGTTGTTGGGGACGGCGCTGAACATCAAGCCGATACTGCATCTCGAAGAGGGCGCAATCGAAGCGTTGGGGCAGGTGCGTACCAAGCGCCGGGCCATTGGGCGTTTGTTGGACATTGTCGAGGAACGTTTGAATGGCAGCCGGATGGCGGAGGCGGCTGTCCTCGACGTGAGCGCGGCGCAGGAAGGCGACGCACTCGCCGCGCAGGTCAGCGAGCGTTTCGGCGTCTCTGCCGTCTACCGCTCGACGGTCAGCCCGGTCATTGGCGCTCACGTGGGGCCAGGGACGGTTGGGATCGCTTTCTACCCAGAGCTTTGATCGGCCTTGGTCATCGTTTCGGCCATTCGCTTTACACGAAGCTCTGATCCCCGTCCCCGGGGCGGCTTAAACGGGCTGTTTGCGTCTATGCCGTCCCCGAGATGGGGACTTAGAGCAAGGGGTGGCCGAAACGATGACCGTAGCCCAGAGCGGCTACGGTCATCATTTCGGCCACTTGCTGTTTCATCTAGCTCTACGCCCACGTCTCGGAAGCGTTTCAGGCGAGATTTATCCCGAAAACCCGCCCTCGGGACGAGGGCTGAGAGCGTAATCGGCCGAAACGATGACCAAGGC
>DAOTUC010000238.1:0-3824 GCA_034437315.1 Anaerolineae bacterium | reverse complement strand
CAAACAATCCCCAAATCCGATCCCGCGACCATCGTCATCTTCGGCGCATCGGGCGACCTGACGCAGCGCAAACTGGCGCCAGCCTTGCATACACTCTCCTGCCGCAAACTGCTGTCGCCGGACACCCGCGTGATCGGCCTCTCCCGGACAGACTACACCGACGAAGCCTTTCGCGAGCGGTTACGCGAGGGCGTCCAGGCCTACTCGAGGGCCCAATCCTGGCCGAACATCTGCGAGCTCTGGCCCAAGTTCGCCGAGCGCTATAGCTATATGCCCGGCGATTTTGACGACGAGGGCGCTTACCACCGCCTGGGGAAACGGTTGGCGCAGATCAAGCAAACGTCCGGTACGGCGGACAACGTCCTTTTCTACCTGGCGGTCCCGCCGACGCTGTATCCGATGATCATCGGGCATCTGGGACGCGCCGGATTGAGGCACAGCGATTCAGGTTGGCGGCGCGTCATCGTCGAAAAGCCATTCGGGCGAGATCTGGAAAGCGCTTGCAAGCTAAATGAGCAGATCCACGCCGTCTTCGACGAAAGCCAGGTCTACCGCATCGACCATTACCTGGGCAAGGAAACGGTGCAGAACATCATCACCTTCCGCTTCGCCAACGCCATCTTCGAGCCGCTCTGGAATCGCAATTACATCGATCACGTGCAAATCACTGTGGCGGAGAGCGTCGGCGTAGGCCATCGAGCAGGCTATTACGAGAAAGCGGGCGTGCTGCGCGATATGTTTCAGAACCATCTGACGCAACTACTGACCCTCACCGCCCTGGAACCCCCGGTCGACTTTGAAGCCACCGCCCTGCGCGACGAAAAGGTCAAAGTACTGCGCGCCATCCCGACCATCGCCGAGAGCGTGCGTGGCCAGTATCGGGCCTACCGGGATGAGCCGGATGTCGCGGAGAGCTCCCAGACCGCGACCTACGCCGCGCTCAAGCTATACGTGAACAACTGGCGCTGGCGCGGCGTCCCCTTCTACCTGCGCTCCGGCAAGCGCTTGCAGGCCAAGACCTCTGAGATTTCCATCCAATTCAAATGCGTGCCCCACCTGATGTTCCCGGTTAAACAGGAGCAAGACATCACAGCCAACGTCCTCTCCCTGTGCCTTCAGCCCGACGAGAGCATCCATTTCCGTTTCGAGGCCAAGGAGCCCGGCGCCGGAATGCGGACGCGCTCGGTCGATATGGAATTCCACTACGCGGAGGATTTCGGGGCCGGGACGCTGCCGGACGCCTACGAGCGCTTGCTGCTGGATGCGCTGCAGGGCGACGCCTCGCTCTTCGCGCGGGCCGACGAGATCGAGATGGCCTGGTCGCTGATCGACCCGGTGCTCGAATCCTGGGATGGGCCGGACGCGCCCCCGCTCGCCTTCTACGAACCGGGGAGCCGGGGACCGGCTGAGGCGGACGCCCTGCTCGCGCGGGATGGGCGGGTATGGCATTCACACTGTGGAGATCACGTTGAGGCGGGCTGAGGATGAGCGACCGGATGTACTTCATCCGCCGGATGCTGTCCGCTTGATCATCGCGCCCGACGCCCACAGCCTGGCGCGGACGGCGGCCGAGCATTTCGTCGCGCGGGCGGCGGAGGCGATTGAGCAGCGCGGGCGCTTCGTCGCGGCGCTCGCCGGCGGATCGACGCCGCGGCCAACCTACGCGCTGCTGGGGGAGGCGCCCATCGGCTCGTCAATCGACTGGTCGCGGACGCACATCTGCTGGGGCGACGAGCGCTGCGTGTCGCCCGACCACGCCGACAGCAACTACCGCATGGTTCGCGAGGCGCTGCTCGACCACGTCGATATTCCCGTGGGGCACATTCACCGCATCCGAGGCGAACTGGGCGCCGCCCAGGCCGCTGCGGCCTACCGGGCGGAACTGAATGAACTGCTGGGTCAGGACGGACGCTTCGATCTGATCCTGCTAGGGATGGGCAGCGACGGGCACACTGCCTCGCTCTTCCCCGGCGCGACGGCGCTGGAGGCACGCCAAAGGACAGTCGTCGCGGTCTACGTGGAGAAACTAGATGCCTGGCGCGTCACGTTGACCCTGCCGGTCATCAACAACGCGCGCCACGCGACCTTCATCATCAGTGGAGCCGACAAAGCGGACGTGGTACAGGCGGTGTTAGAAGAGCCGGATAGACGGTTGCCGGCGCAACAAATTCGCCCCACGTCAGGCCGGCTCACATGGCTGCTGGACGCCGCGGCTGCTCGTAAATCCTGAAGCTCTGTTCCCTTGGGCAAGCTCAGCTGGGCGTTCAGGTCGATGATCGCCGTTGACGCCTCTTCAATGGTGGGATATTGCCTGGACAATAATTTCAAGTAACGCGCGCTATGATCGCCCACGTTCAAGCCTCGCTTTCATCCAATCGAACGCACTCAATCGAAATGCGTCTGTTCAGGTCGTCGCCCAAGTGCTATTGTATCACAGACCAATCCCAACACAAAGAAACCGTGTTTCGGGAAAACTTGGTTTCTGGCCTTCATCGCGCCAGTTTTTGTCCCTGTTTCAACTCGACGACCGCTGTGCAAACAATTTCACAACGCTTACACTGTAAACGATTTCACGAATTTTTTCAACGATCTTCCCATCCATAAGTAAATGGAGGCTGTTTATGGCTCATCCCCCCGAATATTTATGGTTTGACTTCTGGGTGAAACTCTTTTACAATAAAAGTCAGCTTGAGGAGGAAATCTGCCACTAGCAAAGGAAATCGTTTACACAATAACCACCGGCTAGCGAGGGGGGCCATGGTCAAAATCCAAGATGTGGCAGAGGCGGCAGGCGTGTCAACCGCGAGTGTCTCGCGCGTGCTTTCTGGCAAGGAGAACGTGAGCGATGAGATGCGCCAGCGCGTCATGGCCGCCGTGAAGGCGCTGGACTATCAGCCCAATCTGGTGGCGCGCAGCCTGCGTTCACAGCGTTCCAATACGGTTGGGCTGATCGTTTCTGACATCCGCAATCCGTTCTTCACCGATGTCAGCCGCGCGGTCGAGGATACGACGCACGAGCGAGGATACGCGCTGTTCCTTTGTAACGCGGACGAGGACCCGGATAAAGAGGCGCTTTACCTGGACTCGATGCACGCCCAGAACGTGGCCGGCATTATCTATTCCCCCACACGCCGAGCGGCCGACAACTTCGAGACGTTGGGTATCTCCGCGCCGACGGTGGTCATCGACCGCGCCGTGCAAAGCAGCGCGGTCGATATGGTATTGATCGATAACGTCGGCGCGGCCTGCCGTCTGACGGAGCACCTCATTGAGAACGGTTACCGCCGCATCGCCGGGCTGTTCAGCGAGGCCAGCGTGACCGGCCGCGAGCGTCGAGAGGGGTACGAACAGGCGCTCCAGGCCCACGATCTGACGCCTCCGGAAGGACAGGCTCTGTACATCCCTCCCAAGATCCAGGCCGGCAAGGAGGCCGTGCTGGCGCTCTTGATGTACAAGCGACCGCCCGACGCCATTTTCACCGCCAACAGTTTGCTCACCGCCGGCGCGCTGATGGCGATCCGCGAGCGGGGGTTGAGCATCCCAGAGGAAGTAGGGCTGGTCGGTTTCGACGAGACGACCTGGGGCGCGCTGGTGGAGCCGGCCATCACCATCATCGCACAACCCACTTACGAGATCGGCGCTACGGCGGCGGAACTGCTGCTCCAACGGGTGGAGAAACCGGATCGCGCCCCACGTAAGGTCATCCTGCGCGGCGAGTTGCTCGTGCGCGGTTCCAGCGCGCCCCGCGTCTGAATAGTCGGTTAGACAGGAAGGGCGGTAAATTTGTGGGAAATGGATAGAGGAGTATAATTATGTCAATGGGT
>DAOTUC010000237.1:0-5824 GCA_034437315.1 Anaerolineae bacterium | reverse complement strand
CCGAAGTCTTGAAGGTGCTTAGGATCGATAAACGACGTTCTGGCCTGATAGAGAGGCAAGCCTTCTTCAGAATGAGTCAGAAGACTTCGGAAGTCTTTACCCCAAGAATTTATGGGAGAGACCACTAGTATAGAACCCCCTAGTTGCGTGACTCGTCACGATGTTTTGGTATAATACACCTAATGCGTCATAACGTAAAGTCGTAAAGTCGTAAAGTCTCAGTTGAAAGGGAGGAAAAATGATGAAGGGGAATGATCTTGCGGGACGGTGGGCGTTGATTCTGGGCGCTTCCAGCGGATTTGGCGCGGCGACAGCGCGAGCGTTTGCTCGAGAAGGGATGCACATCTTCGGCGTCCACCTGGACGCCCGGGCCACGCGCCATCGAGCCAGAGAGGTGATGGCCGATATTGAGGCGGCGGGATGCCAGGCGGTATTTTTCAACACGAATGCCGCCGACGCTCGCAAGCGCCAGCGCGTGCTTGAACGGATTGAGGATACGCTGGCGGAGGCGGGTGGGGAGGGCGTCCACTTCCTGCTCCACTCGTTGGCGTTTGGGACGCTGGGGCCTTTTATCGCCGATAGCGCCGCCGGCGGCGCTTCTGATGAGGCTATCGGAGAAGCACAGGTGGAGATGACGCTGCGGGTCATGGCGCACAGCCTGGTCTATTGGGTGCAGGATATGACGCGCCGGGGGCTTTTGACACGCGGGAGTCGGGTCTACGCCCTCTCCAGCGCCGGGGCGGAGCGGATGGCGCCGATGTACGGCGCCGTCTCGGCCGCCAAGGCGGCGTTGGAAAGCCACGCGCGTCAATTGGCGCTGGAGTTGGGGGCGCGGGGGATCGCGGTCAATTGCCTGCGCCCCGGCGTGAGCGATACCCCCGCGCTGCGCGCCATCCCAGGGCACGAGCCCTACGTGGCGGAAGCGCTCAAGCGCAATCCCGGCGGGCGTTTGACGACGCCAGAGGACGTGGCGAACGCGCTGGTGGCTTTGGCCGCCCCCGACGTGACCTGGATCAATGGCGCCGTCATCCCGGTCGATGGGGGAGAGATTATCGTTGGATAGCCGACCGGTAGCCGAGGATAATTTGACATTCTTTCATGACGTGATAAAATAGCGTTATATTTTAGATACTCTCTCTTGGTGCGGATCGTGGCGGGTGCGAGACTGAATCGTTTCTGGCCTGTTGGCCTTATGGTTAATGAGGTAGACAGATTTAAGACGATTTTACGTTGTTCGTCCAAAGTCGGTCGTGATTCTAAGCCTGGTTTCGCCAGCGTTCCGTGAGGTGAGACCAGGTTTTCTTTTGCGTCGCCCCTTCGCTCCACGCCGGGAGAGAGATGTCGTAGGGAGTAAATGAGTATTGATGAATCTAGAGACAACAGATCAAAGTGCAGATAGGGCAAGTCAAGATATCGACGATTTCGCAAAGATCGGCTTCGACGTCCCCGACATAGAGACTGAGGCTGAGACTGAGGCTGAGGCTGAGGCTGAGATTGAGGCCGAGACCCCCAGTTTGGGCGAATACCTGGAAAATGGGTATGATTACGAAGCGCCTAAACGGGGTGATATTCGTGAAGGCGTCATCATCGACGCGAACGATTATGGGCTGATTGTCGATATCGGTTTCAAACGAGAGGGTTTAGTGCCGACCGAGGACCTGGATCGTCTGGACGATAAGACGCGAGAGGAAGCCCAGGTAGGAGTGACCGTCTCTGTTTTTGTGCTCCGACCGGAAGACCGGGAGGGGCATCCTGTTTTATCCATCAATCAAGCGCGCCTGTACGAGGATTGGCTCAAGGCGGATAAAATGATGGATAGCGGGGAGATGTATGAGGGCACCGTCTCCGGCTGCAACCGGGGCGGTCTCATCGTCAAGTTTGGCAAGATTCGCGGTTTCGTTCCCGCCTCGCAAGTTGTGGGAATTCCTCGACGGATTAGCCAGGATAAGCGCCGGCAGCGTCTGGAGTCCAAAATCGGCGAAGATATGGGGCTCAAGATTATTGAGGTGAACCGCAAGCGTCGTCGTCTGATCTTCTCGCAGCGACGGGCCTATCGGGCCTGGCAAGAGACGCAGCGTGCGCGCGTCATTGAGGAGTTGGAACAAGGCGAGACGCGGCATGGCGAGGTGACCAGCATCACCGACTTTGGCGCCTTCGTTGACCTGGGCGGAGCTGATGGTTTGATTCACATATCAGAGCTGAGTTGGAGCCGGGTCGATACCCCACGCGAGGTCGTCGAGGTGGGGGACGAGGTAGACGTTTACGTCCTTGACGTGGACGAAAAGCGGAAGCGGATCGCCCTCAGCCTCAAGGCCTTGCAGCCCGACCCCTGGACCCTGGTGGATGATCGTTATGAGGTCGGGGAGTTGGTCGAGGGGCGAGTCACGCGGGTGGTGGATTTCGGCGCCTTTATCGAATTGGACCTGGGGATCGAGGGGTTGCTCCACGTCAGCGAGATGATCGGCGCGCCGGAGCTTAAACCGTCGGAGATCCTTAAAGCCGATGACAAGATATTGGTCAAGGTCATCCGGATCAACAGCGGCCGGCGTCGAATCGCCTTGAGCGCCAAGCGCGTGCGGCGGGATGAATGGGAGCGTTGGATCGCTGCCCAACAGGTCGCCGACAAGACGGAAGAGGCTGCCGAGGCTGCCGCGGAAGCGGAAGCTGCTGCAGAAGCCAAACCTGTTGTTGATGCGGAAGCGACTGAAGAAACCGTGGTCGAAGAGGCGGTGGTCGAAGAGGCGGTGGTCGAAACGACGACTGAGGAAGCCGCGGAAGCGGCGGCGGAAGTCGACGAGACCGAAGCGGCCGGTGAAGCAACCGACGACGCGGAGATAGCAGAGGCTGAACCGGCTGAAGAACAGGCCGAGGATGCGACCGAGGATGCGGTTGATGCACCCGCCGAAGCCGAATCGGTAGAAGCCAGCGTCGAAACGCTTGCCGAAGAATCCGATGGGGACAACGAGGACGACGAGGAGAGCGCCGAAGCGTAAAGCGCTATTCCGCCGGCGTCCGGCCGACGAACGTCTCGTTCGCCAAACGGAACGTTTGGTCGATTAGGTCCCACTAGGGGCCCGCCAGACGGTTCCTGTATCAGGGCAAACGCAGTTGGATAAAATACGCTCCTAGTCTCGGGGTCGGCCCTTGCTTGCAAGAGCTAGGAGCGATAAATGCATTTTCGCCCTAGTTCCTGTATACGTCTAATTAGGGAAATCGCAGAGATCGAGGTGGCATGCCATCTCGATATTCTGTGTTTCTGGAGGCTATTCAAAGGGGGAGAGTTCTGTGGGGAAAGAAGATAAAATTACGATGGAGGGGACTGTTATTGAGGCGCTGCCTGGAACGCAGTTCCGGGTGGAGCTAGATAACGGACATGAGGTATTGGCCTATCTTTCGGGGAAGATGCGGAAGTATTACATCCGTATTCTGCTGGGCGACCGGGTGCGTGTGGAGCTTTCGCCCTACGATCTGACGCGCGGTCGAATTGTGTATCGCTACAAGCGCGCGCAACAGAGCAGGAGCGAGGCGGCTAGATAGAAACCCTTTCTATCATCAATTGGGCCGATCGATCGCTTGAGGCGAGAACGAAGGGGTTACGCTCGTTCGGCGATCAGGCTGACCCAATCCTCTTTACGTCGCTGTGCCACCAGCGTCAGGGCTTGCTGCTCCATCGCCGCGATCACGTCCTCTGCTTGCTCGGCGATGACGCCCGAGGCGACCAATTTTCCCTGAGGACGAATCCGCGCTGCAAGCCCATCATTCAACATGTTAATGATGACCTGGGATAGGATGTTGACGACGACCAGGTCGTAATCTTCCGTTAAATCGACCAGGGACCCAAGCAATGTGGTCACGTTGCTGACGTCGTTGGCCTGGATGTTTTCCTGGGCCGTTTTCACAGCGACCGGGTCGTTATCCACCGCCAGGACGTTGGCGGCCTGTAGTTTGGACGCCGCGATGGCGAGAATGCCGGAACCAGCCCCCAAGTCGAGCACCGACATGCCCGGCGAGACCATATCCTCCAGAGCGCTGAGGCACAACTGCGTCGTGGGATGCAGCCCGGTGCCGAACGCCATGCCGGGATCCAACTTAATCACAATCTCATCAGGATGCGACTCGTAGAGTTTCCAGGATGGTTGGATGACGATGCGTTGGCCGATGTGCAGGACCGTCAAGCGCTCCTTCCATAACTCGGCCCAATCCGCCTCGGCCACGGTGCGAAAGGACGGCGGCGGCACGCGACGGATCTGGTTCAGATGCCCCAGGGCCTCTTTGATGCGCTGTTTCGTGCACCAGATGTGGTCGCCGGTGGGCAGATAGGCCCTGACGATGACTGACCCGGCTTCCCAGCCTTCTGGCCCAGCTTCGATGGCGACCCCTTGATGGGCGTAGCGAGATAAAACCTCCGCCACCGCCTCGCCGCTCTCGTTATCCACTTTGACGCTCACCTCTAGCCAATCCATCTCCATGTTGTCCTCGCAATCGCCGGCGTTATAGACCCAGGAGGTCTCGGAGGTCGTCTATCAAGCTGCGTTTCTCCTGCCACACGCGCTCAGGTTCGAGCGTTTCCCCCAGTTTTTGGAAAAGTTGCCTTTGTTTCGCGTCGAGTTTGGTTGGAATGGCGACCCGCAGGAGGATGAGTTGATCGCCTCGACCGTTCTTCCGCAGGTGGGGGACGCCCTTGTTGCGCAACCGGAGGACGTCGCCGTTTTGAGCGCCCGCTTCGATGCTGATCTCCTCTTCCCCGTCCAGTGTGGGCACGGCGAGATCGGCTCCCAGCGCCGCTTGAGCGACGTTGATTTGCATTTCTACCAGTATATCGTCGTTGCGGCGCTGGAAAACGGGGTGCGGTTCTACGTCCAGGACGACGTACAGATTGCCTGGCGGTCCACCCCGTTCGCCAATCTCGCCCTCGCCGACCAGACGGATTTGAGTGCCGCGGTCGACGCCGGGCGGGATGTTAACCGATAGATTGCGGGTCGTATACACCTTTTTGTTGCCGTTGCATCGGTCGCAGGCCGCGCTGACCGTCTCGCCGCTTCCCTGACACGTTGGGCAGGTGGTGACGCTGACGAAGGACCCCAGGATGGAACGTTGTACGCGCCTGACCTGCCCAGTTCCGTTACATTCGGAACAACGGACGGGCGTCGTGCCCGGTTTAGCCCCGCTTCCGTTGCATTCAGGACAGACCTCCTGGCGGGTCACTTCGATGTCTTTTTCGCAACCGAAGACCGCTTCATCGAAGGTCAGGTTCAAGTCATAGCGCAGGTCTGCGCCGCGGCGCGGCCCTCGAGATGAGGCAGTGCGGAAACCGAACCCTTGCCCGAAGACTTCGTCAAAGATGTCGAAGGGGTTTCTAGCGCCGAAACCGAAACCGCCGCCGCCGGCGCCCACGCGACCGAAACGGTCATAGGTGGTCCGCTTATCGGGATCCGAGAGGATTTCGTAAGCTTCGTTGATCTCTTTGAAATGTGTCTCGGCCTCGGGTTCGTCGCTGACGTCGGGATGATATTTGCGGGCCAATTGCCGGTAGGCCTTCTTGATGTCCACTTGGGTCGCCGATCGGTCGACGCCCAATACGTCGTAATAATCTCTATTTGTCATATAAGCATATGCTTTTGTTGATGATCACAACTCGATTTCAGTCTGGATTTTGTCCGCTTCGACAGGCTACTAGTGGTGCGTTTCATAAGTTTTTAGCTATACTTTTGCGGTTTTTATTTTAAGCATTAAATTTTGATAGATAATGAAATTGTAGCAATAATAAAATCTTTTCTGCTAATTTAGTTGTGTAATACTGCTAGATAACAATAAGCCCGTGCAA
>DAOTUC010000236.1:0-3151 GCA_034437315.1 Anaerolineae bacterium | reverse complement strand
TTTGAACAAGGGCAGGGCTAACTGAACAGCTACCGCTCCAGATAGACAAATGATGGTCTCGGCGAATGGGCTTCGCGAATGGGCCTCCTATTCTCGCTCCACAGCAATTCTATCTGCGCGTGCTTATCGATTTTTAAAGCGCGGAAAACGGGTTGAGAGATCGCCATTTTACCACAAAGTGAGGGAATTAGGCGAAAGTGTAGAACGGACGTGCTTTTCGGCCAAGACACCCCGGCGGCGGGCCTCGAATTTGGCCTCCAACGGTTCCAGGGGGATCAGGGCCTCGGTGTGTACGGGGGTTTGTGAGGCATTATGCCATTTGACAAAAGCGACGGTTTGTTGTACAGTATACCTGTACATTTTTGTGAGGGGAGGGCAATGGCTCAGTCTACCCTCTCGCAGTAAACTGCCATTGAAATGCAGATTGGAAATCATCGTCAAACCTGCGGGAGGGTGAGCAGTTACAAGGGGGGCTGATATGCCTATTCAGACGACGTATACCAAGGCGCGTGCAAATTTGGCCACGTTATGGGATGAGGTGACTCAGAATCGAGAAATGGTCATCATCCAGCGCCGGGGCGCAGAAGATGTCGTGCTTATTTCAGCGGATGAGCTGGCGGGTCTGTTGGAAACCTCTCATCTGTTGAGATCGCCTAAGAACGCCGAGCGGTTATTGAGGGCTTTAGCTCGCTCGGAGCGTGGAGAGGGGCAACGGCAAAGCATAGAAGAGCTGAAAGAAAAGGTTGGTCTTGGCAAAGGATAAGGGAAGGCCGGAACGGGCGGCGATCTTTCATCCAGAGTTTCGTGAGGATTTGGAATACTGGGTGAAGACAGATCGGAAAACAGCTTTACGGGTGTTAAGGATCGTAGAGGACGTCATGCGCGATCCGTTTCGAGGGATAGGGAAACCGGAACCGCTGAAATACCTGGCGGAGGGCGTGTGGTCGCGGCGACTAACCCGAGAGCATCGAATAGTGTATCGCGTGAGTGAGGGACGAGTAGATTTTCTACAGGGCCGTTATCATTACTGAGAGTTCTGCATAAAAGATTTCCGCCGGAAACACTACACCGAATGAAGAGAACGAATTTATGCCTCGATCCGGTACATTTGCCCCGTTTGAATGGGCAACGTGAGTATCTTCTTGGCGCGCAAAATCACGAGGGAATGAAATGAAATGAGGAGATCAAGTGATGAGCATTGAATTGAAGCTGACGCCGCACCTCGTGGACGACCTCATTGATCTCGTCCATCGACATCGGCTCTCCCTCCGGAGCCTCGGCTACAATGCGTGTCACCGGATGTGGCGTGATACGTTTGAGGTGTAACGTATCCCCGTCGGTCCAGATGACGAACCGATCCGAGGGCCGGAAAAGTGATGCCACCTCGGTCGGCAATTTGAGTGTGTCCGTCGCCGATCACCTGACTCGCGTCCGGGAGCTGCGCCTGCTCATCGGGAACACTTCCAGTCGCGAGACCATCAGGTAGATCGCCGAGGGCTACCGCCGTCTGGAGCAAGCGGCGCGCATGGCAGAAGCCCAAGCTTATCCCACGCGCGTCGAGATGGCGCGGGCGGTTGAGGCCGCCGCCGCCAACGTCGGCCAAACTGTCGCGCTGATGGATCAGACCGGCGAGGCCGAGCGCTTGGTCGGCGTCCTGACGCGGTTGATTGAGGGAGGTCGGCGCAGCGCTCGACATCCGCAACGAGAATCTGGACACCCCCCCTCTCGCTGGCGGTCCAGAAGCGTACTGTGGAGAGCGTGGCATTCCTGCTGCAAGCCGGCGCAGACCCGAACCCGGAGGGGCAGGGCGGGCGCACCCCGCTGATGCAAGCCGCCGAAGCCGGCGAGGTGGACATAGTGCGCCTGCTGCTCATATCGGGCGCCGATTCGGCGCTGGCCGACGCGCAAGGCCGCACCGCGCTCGACCGGGCCGCCCACCGCCCGAAGATCATTGCCCTGTTGAGCGCGGCGCAGGGCGCGGCAGACGACGGAGGCGATAAGCAGCACGAAGATGAAGAGGAAGAAGAGATCATCGGTGAGCTGGTCGAATCCAACTAAGGAGATATGATTAGACTCCCATGAACTACAGCAGATCCTCAACAGACCGCAGGTCTGCCTGAGTAAATCTCGAATAACGTAGAAGCAACACAAGGAGAGTACTGGAGAGATGGCCAAACGCATTGAGTGGGTGGAGATTCCCGGAGGGAGATTCATCTCGGGACTGACGGCGGAACAGAAGGCGGAGATGCAACAGCGTCTCTATAAGGAGTATGGGATTGACGAGATCTCTCCAGAACGGCAGAAGTGGCTACAAAGCACCATGGATAAATCCACTTTTGAATACAGTCCTGAAGAAAAACGTATCTGGCAGGAGATGGTTATCAAAAACGACCGGGCAGCCATTGACTACAAGTATGCGATATGGGCGCTAGAGCATATTCCTACGGCTCAGAGCCGACCGGTCAACACCTTCTACATCGCGCGCTTCCCCATCACCTACGGACAGGTGGCTCCCTTCTTCCACTCCGCGATCGCCAAGAAGATGGGCTGGAAGCGGATGGAGACCGCGGGGGGCGCTGACCGCCCGGCCATGTTCCAATGGTGGGATCAGGCAGCGGCGATGGCCCACTGGCTCGGAGGACGGTTGCCCAGCCGCCTGGAGTGGGAGAAGGCTGCCCGCGGCACCGATGGACGGCTGTACCCGTGGGGCAATCAGTGGGAGTCGGGACGCACCCACGTCGATCCGGGCAAACTGCCTCTCTTGGGTGCCGGCAAGCGTTACGGAGGTATAGGCGCGGTCGATGCTTACCCCACGGGTGCCAGCCCCTACGGGGTGATGGACATGGTGGGCAACCTATCGGAGTGGACGGCTCTCCGGGATGATAACCAGATTGGCAGCATGGGCTACTCAAAAAAACAGATCCCCGAAGGTCTCGAATGGTTCTGGGCGCTTCCCATGCACTATCAGGGCTCAACCCGCGCCCAGGCCGATCGCTACGTCTGCTTCCGTCCCGTCCTCCACGAGTGGGGACGGCGGCTGTGGCCCGGATATCGACGCGGGTTGGGCTGAGGCTTTACGATGATACAGATTGCAACGTCTTTCATTCTAGAGAGCCTGCCCTCGCTGCGAAGCCCGAGGCTCTGCATCACA
>DAOTUC010000235.1:0-10442 GCA_034437315.1 Anaerolineae bacterium | reverse complement strand
CATCACGTTGGCGACCGGCACCCGCTGCACATTCCAGGTTTCCCACACCGTGGCGCTCACGGCCCCCGACCCGCTGGTCAATATCGTGACTGCGACCTATCGTCTCCCAGTTTTCGACCAGTTCGTCACAGACACCGCCAGCCACACCGTCAACCTCTTCCAACCTGGCGTCGCGCTCGACAAGAACGGCCCGCCGCTGAGCAAGATCGGCGACACCGTCACCTACACCCTCACGCTGACCAACGTCGGTCCCCTCGACGCGCCGCCGATCATCTGTACGCTCTCCGACCCGCTGCTCGGTTTGACCGAGCAGGTGACGCTGACCAGCGGGCAGGTGTACACCGTCGCTCATCCCTATACCATCCCCGCCGGGGCCAGCGATCCGTTCACCAACGTCGCCGACGTCGTGTGCAGCCCGCTCGGCTTCCCCAACGTCATCACCGATACCGCCAGCCACGCGATCAATCTGGACCTTATGCCACTAGAAGCGGATCTCGAAATCGGCAAGCTCGACTACCCCGATCCAGTATGCACTGGGGGCACACTGACCTACACCCTGATCTACACCAACCATGGGCCGGATAGCGCCAAAGATGTCTACATCACAGACACCTTGCCGCATGACGCTACCTACGGTGGCATCGTCAGTCAACCAGCGGGTTGGCGCGGCCCCTTCTTCGCCGATCCCGACGCGCCCGCTGTGCTGAGGCGGATAGCGAGCATCCGGCGGATAACGAGCATCCGTTGGTACACGCCGACGTTACCCGCCAACGCTTGGGGGCAGATTGTCTTTACCGTCACGACACCCCACGACCCCACAACTATCACCAACACCGTCACCATCACTAGCGCCGCCGCATACGACCCGGAGTGCGACAACAACGAAGCATCGGCATCCACCACCGTCATCGAATGTCGTGAGTGTAACTACGCGCTCGACCTGCGCCCGTCCACTGCCGTCACGACCGTGCTGCCGGGCGAGACGGCGGTCTACCACCTGACGTTGACTAACACAGGAAGCTGTACAGATACCTACGAAATCGCGCCAACTGGCAGCAAATGGCCCGCGACGATGAAAGTCGCCGGGGCGAATGGCTGTCCCGGGACCACGGCGTTGCCGGGCGAGCCTGCCCAGATCACACTCTCCCCTGGTATGACAGCGCCCATCACCGTCTCGACGACAGTCCCCATCACAGCCCGTTGCTACGACCACGACACTGCCGTCATTGTCGCAACATCGGTCGCGTCTCTGACCGTCAGTGACGTCAGCACACTGACCACGCGCTCAGGCGTGATCGAAGCGTTCACTATCGCGCCGCCCACAGACGCCGGGGCCGGGCTGCCGGACGCCACGGTTTCCTATACCCTTCAGACGACGAATGCCGGTAACTGCACGTCTACCGTTGACCTTTATGCCAGCGAAAATGTCTGGTCGACCGTGATGACGCCGACACATATCCCGTCGCTTCCGGCCGGGCAATCTATGCCCGTGTCTGTTGAGGTGCATATCTCACCCGATGCACAAGGCAGCGCATCAGATACGGTCATCGTCTCCTTCACCGATCCCAATTGGCCGCGCTGGATGGTCTACCTGCCATTAGTTATGCGAGGCGGCGCCGGTGTCAACTTTACCGTCGCATGGCCGACGACCGCGCCAGTCAGCGCAGCGACCAGCGCCGGGAATCAAGTCAGTCGATTGACGACCACAGCCCTTTCCGTCTATGGCGTCGAATTGACCCCGCCGACAGCGGCGCAGATCGGCAAACCAGGCGATTGGGTGACCTATCCCCTGACAGTGACCAACATCGGCAACACGACTGATGCCTTCGCTCTGGAAGCAGTCGTCGCTAGCGGGCAGAACTGGTCGACTGACGTGACGCCGACACATATCCCGTCGCTTCCGGTCGGGCAGTCCGCGCCGGTGACGGTCACAGTGACATTGCCGGTGACCATCCCGGACACCGCCAGCCCTGCTGATGTTTGGAGCCGCGCCGTCGTCAACGCCCGTTCGCAGTCCGACCCTGCCATCTTCGACGCCAGCATCCTGACCACCACCGTCCAGACGCGCTGCTATCCGTACATCATCACCGAAATTCCCGTTGGCGCAGAAGCGCGCGAGTTGGCGCTGGATATCGCCGGTCGGCGGGCTTTCGTCGCTCACGCCAGCGGTTTCACCGTGGTGGATATGGATACCTACAACGTTATCACCACGATCCAAACCCCCTACCCGGCGTATGGCATCGCCTACGACTCGGAGCACGATCGCATCTGGGTGACGCTGATGGCTGACAATTGGGTGATGGCGTTTGACGGTGAAACGTACGAGCAGTTGTTCGCCGACCATCACGGTGACGCGCCATTCAGCATCGCCTATAATCCCACCAATGACCGCATCTATGTCGTCAACAAGAACAGCTCGACGGTCAGTGTCTACTCATATACGCTGGCGTTGGAGAGAACTATGGGGTCGTGGCGCGGTTTTGCCGGACCGGTGCAGATCGCCGTTGACGCCGAGAGCAACCAGATTTACGTGCATAACCACGGAAACAATGGTCAGATGGTCGTGATAGATGGCGCAACCCACGAGACTCACATCCTCGCCACCAGTTTACTCGACGGCTTTGGCGCAGCGGTGGATCCGACCCGAAACATGGTGTATGCCTCAAGCGCAGCCGAAAGCAAGGTGTTCATGCGTCATCCAACCGACACGCACTCTGGCATTCAAGCCATCTCTGGCGTCGTCGAGCCCTTCCTGCTGTACACTATAGCGGTCAATCCTGACGTGGGGCCAGAAGATGAGAGCCGCCTGTACGTCGCTGCGCATAACCATACCCAAGAACAGAACAGGTTCTTGCTCTTCCCACTGGACGCTGACGGCTGGCACACCCCGGACCCTGAAGGCAAGAGCTCTGTGAGATCACTGGCCCTCCCGCCCTTTGTCAAAAATGGCCTGGCGTTCGACCCCATCACACAGCGGATTTGGATCAGCAGCGTGACGAGCGGCGTGGTGAATGTGATTCAGGATGGTTCACCGCTCTGCCCATCCACGGAAGACTTTTATATGAGGTAATAGGTTTGATTGCAAGTTGGATTGACAGGGAGTCCGTCGGCAAATCTAGAAATCGCGTTATCTGACTTTACCTCCCCCATATCTGGGTTTTATTTGTCAAAATGGCCCATATGTGGGGGTTAAACAAATTCAGATTCCGAGTTTTGTGACCCCGGGCGGACTCCCTGAACGGCGGGGAGACGCCATCCCCCACGTGTAACGGTTCGGGATCATCCCCGGTTCGAACGCCTCACCGGTCAAGGTCATAAACCTCGCATCATCTTCATTTTCAGCACGCTCAAACAGGTATGTTTTGGACAACGGCACAGCGGTTGAAACTAGGCGCACGAAGGCATAAGATTGTTCGAAGACCAAGCTGGCCGATAGCGACAAGTGATCTTAAGCGCCTGCTCCGGTCCAGCATAACCAATCTTGTCAACCCTGTCTCAAAAGCAGACACTGGCTATCATTTCGTGGGATTGTTGGAGGATAAATGCGTTCACTCTACATCTGGAGGTTACAGCCAGCCATATGGCTAAATGTGGAACGTCCTGGAGCGCTGTCGAGGGGGGAACCCACAAAAATGACCCGCGTAGGACTTGAACCTACAACCAAGGGATTAAGAGTCCCCTGCTCTGCCAAATTGAGCTAGCGGGCCACGTACAGCGGCAATTATAGCGCGATGACCGGATTTGTCAAGCTTTTACCCACCAATTAGTTGACCTGGATAACGTCGTGAAGTATACTATAATAAAGCGCCAAGACACCGAGCCGCCCCATCCCTTTTCTCTCCCTCAAGTCAAACTTGACAAAAGGAAACAAATAAATTATAATTACTACAAGTTAATAATAATTATAAATAACCCGCTATTTTAAAGTCAACTGAGAGGGGCTAACGGCCTAACAAACGATGACGGCATTGGATTCGATTACCGAACAATTGAAAGCTCAGGGTCGGCGGATGACGCCTCAACGTCGGGCGATCATCGCAGTTCTCATGAAAAACGGGGAACATCATAGCGCCGAGCAAATTCTTTCCAAGGTCCGAAAGTCTATGCCAGACATTGCACACGCCACTGTCTACAACACCCTCCACGAGTTGAACGAAATGGGCATTCTGACAGAATTGAATCTTGGATTGGGGGAACGCCGTTACGACATCAACTTGACCAATCACGCCCATCTAATTTGCCTGTCGTGTGGTCGCATTGAAGATGTGCCCTATGATTTCGAGTCGCTCGAGCTATCGCCGGAACACACCTACGGTTTTGACATCATCGAACAGCGGGTCATCTACCGTGGTTATTGCCCCGCTTGCGCTGCTGAACTTGATGATGAGCTTGATGAATCTGATGAAGAAGATGGAAAAGATGAAGAGACGTAACGTCGCCAGTGCACCTTGCCGGCGGCGTTTTGTTCTTTATCTCTAGAGACTATTAAAAAATTGGCTCAGAGGCCCGCCCTCGAGACGGCGGCTAGAGCAATGATTTAAGACGCTCTATTGGATGGACACAGATCTAGAAAAAGTTATAGGAGGAAAAAGATGGATAAATGGGAATGCTTGGTATGCGGGTATGTGTACGATCCGGAGGAGGGAGACCCTGACAACGAAGTAGAACCCGGCACAGCTTTCGAGGACGTGCCCGATAGCTGGGTATGCCCCGATTGCGGTGCGGGCAAAGATATGTTCGAGAAGATTTAGCGCTATAGTTTAGGGAGGCGAAAAATGCCAGGAGTTGATTCTTGCGTAAAACCGGCGGCAGGACCTCTGATAGAAAAGCCGGTCGTACCAGACAAAAGCGCGCCAGAAAGAAAGGAAAAACAAAAATGACTGTCGCACGTGTGGGCAAACAGGCCCCGGACTTTGAGACATCTGCTTACGTATCCGGTGAGGGATTCAAGAACATCAAGCTTTCGGATTATCAAGGACAGTGGGTGGTCGTCTGCTTCTATCCCGGTGATTTTACTTTTGTTTGACCGACGGAACTGTCGGCAGTTGCCGTCAAATATCCGGAATTACAGGAGCTGGACGTTGAAGTGCTGGCGATGAGTGTGGACAGCCGCTTCACTCACAAGATTTGGAATGAGATAGAATTATCCAACATGGTCGAAGGAGGCATCCCTTTCCCGATGCTCTCCGACCAGGGCGGTCGCATTGGCGCTGTGTACGGCGTATACAACGAGGAGGCCGGCGTGAACATTCGGGGCCGATTCCTCATCGATCCGGATGGCGTCATTCAAGCAATGGAAGTGCTCACCGCGCCAGTGGGACGCAATCCAGACGAACTAATCCGCCAGATACGCGCCTACCAACACGTCCGAGAGACCGGAGAGGCGACGCCCTCCGGCTGGAAGCCTGGCGACAAGACCCTCAAACCGGGCCCTGATCTCGTGGGTAAGGTCTGGGAAGTATGGCAACCGGAGTAGGGGATTGAGGACTGAGGATTGAGGATTAAGAAGAGAGCCCGGCAGGCGACGCGCCTGGCTCTCCTCATCATCTGACGGCAGGCGACAAAGTATGTCGAAAAAACAAACCCAACGTAACCTATACGAGGCCTTCGTTGGGGAGGCCAAGGCCTATCACCGGCTATTAGCCTTCGCCCGGCAGGCGGACGAGGAAGGATTCGAGCAAATCGCCAAGCTATTTCGCGCCGTCGCCGCCGCCGAGGGGGTGCACGCGGAGCGACACTTGCGGCTCCTGGGCGAGGCGGTGGTCAAGAGCACGGAGGAAAATTTACAGTTCTCCTTCGAGAGCGAGACGACGGTCAACGAGGTCTATTATCCCCGGTTCATCCAAGAGGCGCAGGACGAGGGAGAGCGCGCGGCGGCTATGACCTTCAGCCAGGCGCGGGA
Source organism: Anaerolineae bacterium (assembly GCA_034437315.1). Taxonomy (GTDB): domain Bacteria; phylum Chloroflexota; class Anaerolineae; order B4-G1; family B4-G1; genus DSAR01. The sequence goes on along the minus strand of DAOTUC010000235.1, from coordinate 4,540 downwards.
CGTAGAAGAAGAGCACGCCACGCTCTACAAGCGGGCGTTGAGCGCAATGTTACGCGACGAAGATCACGATTACTACGTCTGCCAGGTATGCGGTTACATCGCCGAGCGGGAAGCGCCCGACAACTGCCCGATTTGCAACGCCAAACGAGAACGATTTCGCCAAATCGCGTGAAAGGAGGTCGAGAGAAAAGCATCAACCAGATCCTATCCCGGACGGGCCGGAACCAATACGTGGGCTTCGTATGCAAAATTCTTGCACAAAAACAAGAATTTCACAGGATAGGCGCTAAACTGGACAAATCAGAACCAAAAGGGCGCCATTGACCGCTAAATTCTTGCTCGTTGTGATTGTGCAAGGATTCTATTGGTTAGGCCCTGATAAACTCGCGAGGACGCTTGATTATCCCCGCTGCACGACAATTGACATACAACCAATCAAAAGAAAAGGGTGTGTTCAAAGCTTTGAGTGCTGTGCGCGCGCTTTTACGGCGATAAATCGCCTACTACAAGCTTGGCCTCAAATGAAATGACACACAACCAATCAAAAGAAAAGGAGCTATAAAATGGGTACAGTAGCACGATCGTTAGTTGGAAAAGACGTAGATCAGCTGATTGAATTGCTCAACAAGGCGCTGGCGGACGAATGGCTCGCCTATTACCAGTATTGGATCGGGGCTAAAGTCGCCAAGGGGCCGATGAGAGGGGCCGTGACGGTGGAATTGGAAGAGCACGCCACCGAGGAGTTGGGCCACGCCCTGATGCTCGTGGAACGGATCCTCCAACTGGGCGGCGATCCACTTCTCACCCCCCAGGCCTGGTACGATATGACCAACTGCGGTTACGAGGCGCCGGAGGACCCCTACGTGGAGGTCCTGTTGGAACAGAACATCAAGGGTGAACAATGCGCCATCAAAGTCTACCAGAAGCTGGTCGAATTCACCAAAGACAAAGATCCGGTCACGTACGAAATGGCGCTGCAAATTATGACAGATGAGATTATGCACGAGGAAGATTTGCAGGCCCTGGAAGAAGACACCCAATTGATGAAGGAGCGAAAATAATATGTCCCTAGCAGCGACGATTCAAACAGCCGATTGGAAAAAAGAGAAGCACGCGCCGGTGATCGAATGCCCGGACGCGGTACAGGCTGGGGAGGTCTTCGAGGTGCAAGTGAGCGTGGGTAAGGAAATCCCCCACCCCAACACCGCCGAGCACCACATCCGCTGGATCGCGCTCTACTTCCAACCGGAGGGCGACAAATTCCCCTACCAGGTGGGGCATTTCGCGTTCAGCGCTCACGGAGAGGGCGACGCCTTCACAGCCCCTTCAGCGATCGCGTCGCTGAAGGTAGAAAAGTCCGGCGTGTTACGGGCGCTTTCCTTCTGCAATATCCACGGTTTGTGGGAGGGAGAGAAGGAAATCGCTTTAGGCTAGTCCCTCAATCGACCAAGAAATAAATGGGCGTGGCTTTGGCGAGATTGCCCAAAGCCACGTCCCATCCACATGGAGGACAACGTGACGCCAAGCATCGGATTCGCGCTATTACTTTCGGCCCTTGCTGGCCTTTCCACGACTATCGGCAGCGTGATGTCCCTGTTCGTCCGCAAGCCGGGGCCGCGCCTGATGACGTTGACAATGGGCTTTTCCGGCGGCGTGATGATACTGGTCTCGTTCGTTGAGTTACTGCCTGGTGGGATTGAGTCAATCGGATTTTTACCGGCAAATCTGGCCTTCTTCGGCGGTATGGCGGCTATGTTCCTGGTCGACGCGCTGATCCCCCACGAGTACATGGCCGAAAAACATCAAATTGACGAGGACGACGACGACGAAGAATCTGAAAGAAAAGGGCGCTTGCTCAAGACCGGGTTATTCGTGGCGCTGGGATTAGGCATACACAACTTCCCAGAGGGCATGGCCTCCTTCGCCACCGCATTAAGCGACCCCCAGCTCGGCATCGCCGTCGCACTCGCCATAGCGCTCCACAACATACCGGAGGGGCTCGCCGTGTCGGCTCCGGTCTATGCAGCGACCGGCAGCCGGCGCAAGGCTTTTTGGTGGTCGTTCCTCTCCGGCGTAGCCGAACCGGCGGGCGCACTGGTCGCCGCAACAATCCTGCTGCCCTTCTTAACCGAGGCCCTGCTGGGAGGCGTGCTCGCAGCGGTCGCAGGCATTATGGTCTTTATATCCATTGACGAACTGGTGCCCATTTCGCGCGCCTACGGGGAGGAACATCTGAGCATCGTCGGCATCATCGTGGGGATGGCGGTGATGTCCCTCAGCCTGTGGATGCTGAAGTGAGCGCGAATGAAAATGAGTGAATGGACGAATGAATAAACGAATGAAAAAATCAGCAATAAGCGAATAGACAAACAAGGAGAAAAAAATGAGTATTTTCACCGCTGACCAAGCGTTAGAGATGGCTATGGAAATCGAGAAGAATGGCGAGATTTTCTACAAGAAAGCCGCGGAGAAGATTGAGGACCCGGAGACCCAGGCGCTTTTCGAAGACCTGGCGAAACAGGAAATCGCTCACTACAAGACATTCCAACGGCTGGCGGGCGACGTAAAATCCGCCCCCAGCCCACAGGGCGAAGCATACGATCAATATGAGGTTTACCTCCACGTCGCCCTGGAGAACGCTCTGTTCGCCGGACCGGAGAAAGCGCTGGCCCTGGCCGAGAAGGCCCAGGATCGAGAGACCGCCCTGCGGGCCGCGATGGGTTTCGAGAAGGATACGCTGCTCTTCTTCTACGACCTGCGGGAGATGGTCGGCGAGAAAGACCAGGAAACAATCGCCGCCATTATTCGCGAAGAAAAACGACACCTACGTCGCCTGTCGAAGTTACTTTAGGGGGATTTCTATGCCGCCCATCGAGATAAAACCCGACATCTACTGGATCGGCGTCAACGATCGAACCACCGATCTCTTCGAGGGGTTATGGCCGATTACCCAGGAGGGAGTCTCGTACAACGCCTATCTCATCAACGACGAAAAAAAGGCCATTGTCGACCTAGCGAAAGCGTTGAAGACGGATGAATTCTTCGACCAAATTGACCAGATCACCGACATATCCCAACTGGATTACGTCATCGTCAATCATATGGAACCGGATCATTCGGGCATCCTGCGCACACTGCTCCGTATGGCCCCCCAGGTCACCATCCTGGGGACTCAAAAGACCCGCGACATGCTCGAATCGTTCTACGGCGTCAGCGAGGGCGTGAAAGTCGTTCAAGATGGCGAGACGTTATCGTTAGGCCAACGTGAGTTGACCTTCGTCTACACCCCCTTCGTCCACTGGCCCGAGACGATGATGACCTACGACTCATCGGAGCAGATCCTCTTCTCGTGCGACGCTTTCGGAAGTTACGGGGCGCTGAGAGGGGCTATTTTCGACGACGAGTGCACCAACCAGGACTTCTACACGCAACAGGCGTTGCGCTATTACGTCAACATCGTAGCCGTTTTCAGCAAGCCGGTGTTGAACGCCATCGAAAAACTGGCCGATGTGCCGGTCTCCATCATCGCGCCTTCGCACGGATTGATCTGGCGGAAATCACCAGAACACATCATCCAGCTATACCAAAAGTGGGCCGAATATGCCAATCAACCGGGCGAAATCGGCGTCACGATGCTCTACGGCTCGATGTACGGCAATACCGAAAAGATGATGAACGCCGTAGCTCACGGCATCTCGCGAGAAGGCGTGCCGCTCGATATATTCGACGTCACGCACACGCACATCAGTTATATCATGCCCGCCCTGTGGACCCAACGCGGCGTCGTGATCGGCGCGCCCACCTACGAGGGATCGCTGTTCCCGCCGATGGCCGAAGCGCTGCACATGGCTAAATACAAGCGCATCCGGAACAAAACAGTCGCCCGCTTCGGTAGCTATGGATGGAGCGGCGGCGCACAACGCCATTTCGAGAATTTGATCGAGCCTTTGAAATGGAACCTGAGCGAAAGCTTCGAGTTTGTCGGCAGCCCGACCAACGAAGACCTCAAGCGAGGCGAAACATTCGGCGCTGATTTTGCGCGACGGCTCAAACAGAACCCTGATCAATAAAAAGGAGAACTTCTGATGGAAGAGAACAAAATTTGGTGGAAATGCTCCAATTGCGGTTACCTCCTGCAGGAGGCTACGCCGCCAGAGACATGCCCCAGTTGCAAGCAGAAATGCGCCTTCATCGACACCACCTGCTATACGCCTGAGTGCGGCGGACCGGGCAACGTCGATCCCCAGATCGCTCACAACAAATAAGCACACCGCCACAGATTGCTCAGGCCAAAAGGGCGCGGGAGGGCTTACCCCTTCGCGCCCTTTTTTTGCTTTGGATCCGTAAATTTATACCTTCCCGCACTGTATGCGCTCACCCCCGTCCTCGGGGCGTTTGCGGAGGAAATAATTCGGGTCTTCAGGATTTCGCATGGCCCATCATAGACCCTAAAGGTTTTTGCGCTGGTTTTGATGGAAAAAGGTCATTGTTTAAGGCAAAAACGTTGTTTGCGCGGCCTTGAGCAAAACCTTTAGGGTCT
>DAOTUC010000234.1:0-12198 GCA_034437315.1 Anaerolineae bacterium | reverse complement strand
CCCTATCGCGGATGGGTGATGTTGCTGGTCGGGTTGGGCGGAGCCTGGTTGATCTCCTACCTGTGGGCCAAGTCGTTGGTCGGTGGATTGCGCCTCAAACGGGAGCAGCGTTCTGGTTGGGCCAAGGTTGGGGATCAATTGGTGGAGCGTTTCACCCTTTCCAACGATGGTTGGGCGCCGGCCGTATGGGCCGAGATGATCGACCATTCCACGCTGCCGGGATATGGCGCCAGTCGCGTCGCCAGTTTGGGGAGTTATCGCTCGATTCGGTGGCATAGCCAGGCGATTTGCGCCTTGCGCGGCCTCTTTACGCTGGGGCCGACCAGCCTGCGCTCCGGGGATCCGTTTGGATTGTATCGCGTGTCCGTTCACTATCCGGCCTCGGCGCCGTTGCTCGTTCTGCCGCCCATCGTGCCCCTGCCCTCCATTGAGGTAGCCCCCGGCGGACGATCCGGCGAGGGGCGTCCACGCATCGACGCCCCCGATCGCACCGTCAGCGCCTCCGGCGTGCGGGAGTACGCGCCCGGCGACAGCTTGCGGTGGGTTCATTGGCCGACCTCGGCGCGCCGGGGGTCGCTCTACGTGCGCCTGTTCGATGGCACGCCAGCCGGCGACTGGTGGATTTTGCTCGACCTGGATCGCCGGGCGCAAGTCGGCGAGGGCATGGATTCGACCGAGGAGCACGGCGTCATCCTGGCCGCCTCCCTGGCGGACCGCGGATTGCGCTCCCGTAGAGCGGTTGGGCTGGCGGTCCAGGGTGAAAATTTAGCGTGGCTCCCGACGAGGTCGGGAGAAGCCCAACGATGGAAAATCCTGCGAGCGCTGGCTGTCGCTTCCCCCGGGGAACGCTCGCTGGCCGATTTGCTCACCCACGTCGGCCCCTCGTTGGGGCAGCACGACAGCCTGGTCATCATCACCGCCGCCTGCTCGGGCGATTGGATTGAGCCGTTGATGCATCTCAGACGGCGGGGATGTATACCCACGGCCCTATTGCTGGACCCGGCCTCTTTCCCAAACCCGTCTTTGCCGAGCCAGGGAGATCGCCCACCCCGGTCAGCGGGCGCTATGCACCAGCTCGCGGCGAGATTGGACGATCTGGGGGTGGCGCATGACGTCATTACCCAGGACTTGCTTGGCGGGTTGGATATTGAGTTGGGACAACAGGGGCGTTGGGAATGGCGTGTATTTGGAACCGGACACGCGACGCCGATCCGCCAACCGCACGACGCGCCCTGGAGGGAGTTAGCATGAGCCGTTGGATCAGATGGGTCGCGCGCCGATTTGGCGCGCGAAATATCTTATTGCTGACCCTGCTCCTGTTGGCCATCGGCAGCGCAGTGATGGGGCTGGCGGATGTAGTGCGCGGTTTGGACACAGCGTTGTTGTGGACAGTCGCCGCGGCCGGCATACTGGCGGGATGGGGGTTGGCTGCGTTGACCATCCGCTGGTGGACGGCCGGCGTCCTGGGGTCGATCTTCGGGGTGGGCCTGGTCTTCGTGCGCGTCGGTTCTCTGGGAGACACCTTGTTTTCCACGTTGTGGCTCCTGATACACTCCCAGTGGCAGACCGTTCTATACAGCGCGCTGACGTTGTGGAACCGGGCGCCCAAACCGGATTGGCTATCCAACGTTCCTAATCTATCCCCCCCTGACTGGACGCCGTTCCTGAGCGCCTTCACCGGCCTGATGGACGGCCTGGGCATTCTGTGGAACCGGCTATACGGGTGGCTGACCCTGCTCCTCAGGGGTGAGGCGATCTACGACCCGGTCGCCGTGGCGCTGGTGTGGAGTTTTGCGCTGTGGGAAGTGAGCGTCTGGGCCGCCTGGGCGCTGAAACGACGTGAGCGACCGGTCGTGGCTGTAGCGCCGGCCGGCGCGCTCCTGATGATCACCCTCTCCTACGCCAGGGCGAATCCCTCCATCTCGTTATTGATGCTGGGCGCCATCCTGGGGCTGTTGGCCCTGATCGGTTACGATATGAGAGTCCGGCGTTGGATGTTGCTCAACATCGACTTCCCCGACATTGGGTTTGAGGCGCTGACAGTCGCGTTGTTCCTCTCCCTGGCGTTAGTCGCGCTGTCTGCGATGGCGCCCTCTATTTCATTGCGCGATATCGTCGACTGGATGGGGGATATGCGGCGCGAAAGGTCGGAGCAGGCGGATGCGCTCTCGGACTCGTTGGGGGTGGAGCGCCCGGCGGTCCGCCCGAAGTCAACGCCCCTGGACGCGGTCTATTATGGCGGTCTACCTCGACAACACCTATTGCGCTCCGGCCCAGAGCTTTCGGGGGAATTGGTCATGCTGGTCAGCACCGGCGATCTGCCGCCGGGACCGCCGGATGTCATCTCGGCAGAACGCCAGACAATTCCCAATTATTACTGGCGCAGCCTGACCTACGACGTCTACAATGGCCGGGGGTGGCAGACCCAGCGGGTGGAAATAGAGGCTTATCGGGCCGGTCACCAGCTCGTCACCGAGACGCTGCCCACCCAACGCATCGTGCGCCAGGAGGTGGAGATCGTGGAGGACGTGGGCGCGTTATTGTACGCCGCCGGGGACGTGCTCGCCGTCGATCACAATTATCGCGTCGCCTGGCGCTCGCACTGGGACGCATTCGGCGGGATCATTGAGGCGAAAACCTATCGCGTCGATTCGGCGATCCCCGTCGTCAGCGAGGAGGCCCTGCAGGCCGCCGGCGCCGATTATCCGGAGTGGATTACGGCCCGTTATCTGTGGTTGCCGGATACGCTCCCGCCCCAGGTGCTATCGCTGGCGCGCGATCTGACCGCGACGGCGTCCACTCCCTACGATCGGGCCATCGCCATCGAATCCTACCTGCGCCAATTCCCCTACACGTTGGACATCCCCAAACCGCCGTCCGGGGAAGATGTGGTCGCCTATTTTCTCTTCGATTTACAGAAGGGCTATTGCGATTACTACGCATCCGCCATGGTCGTGCTGGCCCGGGCGGCCGGCCTGCCCGCCCGCCTGGCGGTGGGTTATGCGTCGGGATATTACGATTGGGGCAGCGCCCAGTATATCGTGACCGCGGACAAGGCCCACGCCTGGGTGGAGGTCTACTTTCCCCAATACGGATGGGTGGCTTTTGAACCGACGAGTAGTTTCGAGCGCATCAAGCGCGCGTCTCCTGAGGAGGACATCGCCTGGGCCAAGCCGAGCGAGACGTTGGAACCGGTGGTCAATTGGTGGGATGTCAGGGCCTGGGATTGGTGGGTGGGCCTCCTGGGGGTTGTGGGGGTGATAGTTGGGCTGTCCCTCGCGTGGGTAACGGTCGATGGATTGCGGCTGCGCGCCCTCAAGCCAGCTGCGGCCATTCACCAGCTCTACAACCGCTTGCGACGCAGTGGGCGCCGCCTGAGCGCTGCCCCTCGCTTTCAAATGCTCCATCCAGGGGATACGCCACACGAGTTCTCGCGGACGCTGACCACCCGCGTCGAAGCGTTAATCCTGGAAAGGGGATGGGGGCGCGTGCTCCGCCCAATTCAATGGGAGATTCACACCCTCTCAGACCTGTACGTGCAGACGACCTATAGCCCACGCGAACCGGACCGAGCCGACCGTGCATGGGCGATCCGGTCCTGGCAGCGTCTGCGCTGGCGGTTGTGGGTCTTGCTCATGCTCGCCCGGGGATAAAATCAGGCTTGAACCCCAGAAGTTCGTACACCTTGACAGATTCAGATCGCCCCTTGACCGACGTCTCGGCCGACTTACCGACGATTACGGCGTCGACGATGCGCCGGTAGGTATCGTCTGACATGAGGATATTTGTATCCAATTCCCGGTTCAAGCCCTCAATGCGATTGGCGACGTTGGCGGAATCCCCGATGGGGGTATACTCGGCCCGCGCGTCGCATCCGACGCTGCCCACGACGGCTACCCCTGTGTGGATACCAAAGACGGTGCGCAGTTCGAAAGCGCCCGCGATCTGACGGATCTCGTTGAACTTGGTCAACAGGCGGTGAGCCTCCAGCACCGCCTCGACGGCGTGGAGCGCGTGATGTGGGTCGTCCAACGGCGCGCCAAAGAGCACCAACGCGCCATCCCCGGTGTAGCGGGTGACCGTCCCCCCGTATTTGGACAGAATCTGCACCAGATTCTCGTAATAGGCGTTGAGCGTCCGCACAACCTGTTCCGGCGCCGTCTGCTCGCACCAGGACGTGAAGCCCCGGATGTCGCTGAAGACGATGGTCACCTCCCGGCGCTCGCCGCCCAACTGGATATTGCCGCTGAGGATGCCGTCGCGCACGGCGGCGCTGACGTATCGCCCGAACGCGGCCTTGACCAGTTCCTGCTCCGCCATTTCCTGGGCCAGCGCGTTAAAGCGCAGCCCCAGATCGGCCAGTTCGTCGCTGGTGCTGGGGTGGACCCGCGCGCCGAGGTCGTTGGCGGAAACAGCGTTCATCACCCGCGCTAACGCCTCAATCGGGGAAATCACGTTCTGGACCAGCGAGAGCGTCAGTGTCAGCGCCACGCCGCCGGCGAAGACGACGACGGAGACGGTGAGCAGCAGACTGGTCGTCTGATCCCCGCCCAGCGTGACCGCCTGGTTGTAACCGAATAGCCCCAACATCGACAGGGGCACGATCATCACCGGCAGGATGAGGATCGGGAGCTTGTGTCGTAGTTGAAAACGGCGGACGTGGGGATGGCTGAGATCCGCCTCAGCCCCTTCCAGGATCGCCAGATGGGCGACCGGTTGCATCATCTTTTCCAGGTACAGCAGGAAAAAGACCAAGGCGATGGCTACGGTTGAGACCAGGCTGACGATCCAACCCTGGAGCACGAGCTTGAGGTGGAAATCGGTGGCGACGAAGAAATAGATCGCCTGGGCCGCGTAAGCCAGGATGGCGACTTTCGTCGTTTGCCCCACCACCAGCGGGGAAAAGTTGATCGCCTCAATCCACGTGCGGGTCGCCAGCTCCGGGCCGGGCAATTGACCGGCGATCAACTGAGCCAGGAACGCGCGGATGGTCGTCGAGTAGCGATGGTAGAACACGTAAGCCATGAGCGTCACAAAAGCGACGACGCTGGTTATCACGCCTATCAGATCGTACCAGACGACGTCGGTGATGATGTAATTGAAGACCAGCGCGCCGAGAAAAGCGGGCAGTGTGAGAGTTAGTTGTCCCCGCAAATAGACGTAGATGATATAAAGGGGACGGCCTCGCCATTCGGCAAAGAGACCCGGCGGTACGTCTTGATAGAGATAATCGGTTTGCTTCACGTGCTATGCTTTCTAGGCGGCTAGACGGCCTACTCCAAAATCTTTGACAGGTCCTATGCTCGACTAAAGTCTTGCGAAAGCTGACCTTTCGTGTATTTCCAAGCCACTCTCTAGACTTTGGAAGTCTGGATTGGCGAATGTGACATTGTTGAATTACCCTGCCGGCCTCAGGTTGCCCAGCGCGCCGATCACCACCTCACTCATGGCCGGGTGGATCGTCTGAGCACGGGCCAGGGGGAGGTAGTTCCCCTCCTGGCTGTTCATCACGTAGACGATCTGTTGGACCAGGATGGCGGCGTGGGGGCCGATGACGTGGGCGCCCAGGATGCGACCCGTCCCGCTTTCGACGACGACCTTGACGAAACCATCCTCCTCCGCCATGGCGAAACCCTTGGCGGTGTCAGCGTAACGCTTGACGCCCACCAGGACGTCGTGATCCGCCTGGGCTTGCGCCTGGGCCGTCGTCAGGCCGACCGACCCGATCTGGGGATGGGTGAACACGGCGTGGGGGACAGCGTGCTCGTCGACGGCGCGGCGGTTTTCGGTGAAGGCGTTGGTCCACACGACCTCCGCCTCGTAATTGGCGGTATGGCGGAACATGTACCGGCCGCGGGCGTCCCCCAGCGCCCAGATATTTTCCCGGTTGGTCCGTAAATAGGGGTCGGTCTTGATCCAACCGCCTCGGTCGGTCTCAATCCCGGCCCTCTCCGGCTGTAAGATGTCGGCGTTCGAGCGGCGACCGGCGGCGATCAGAATTTCCTGGGCGGTGAACGTCCGCGTGGACCCGTCGGCGCTGCTCACAGCGGTGATCGACTTGGCGTCGCCGGCCCGCCCCGCGCGGACGGCCTCATAACCGGTGTGCACCTGGCAGTATTCGGCCATCTTGCGCTTGAGCGTCTCCGAGATCGCCGGTTCCTCTTCGGGAACGAGGCGCGGGTTGCGTCCGACGACGGTCACCTGGACGCCAATGGCGGAGAAGAAGTGAGCGAACTCGGCCGCGATGTAGCCCCCGCCGACGATGGTCAGGCTTTCCGGCGGGCTTTCGAGGTCGAACACGGTGGCGCTATTCAGGTAACCGACGTCCGCCAGCCCTTCGATAGGCGGGATGAGGGGACGGGCGCCGGCGGCGATGACGATGGTCTCGGCCTCAATACGCTCGTCGCCCACCTGGAGAATGTGATGGTCGATGAAGGCCCCGTCGGTGTTGAAGAACGTGACATTCTCCGTCTGGGCCACCCCGTATGCCATCTCGCGCCGCCCATCCAGGACGATTTCCCAGGTTCGCTCCATTATTAGATCGAAGTCCACCTCCTCTACTGTAGCATAAACGCCGACGGCGCGGGCATCTTGGATGATGCGAATGACGTCGGCCGGGTAGAGTATAACCTTGGAGGGGATACAACCCCGGTTCAGGCACGTCCCGCCCAGGGGGCCGTTGTCGACGACGGCTACTTGCATGCCGCGCCCGGCGGCCCGAGCGGCGACGTTCATCCCCGCGCCGGAACCGATGACGATGAGATCGAATGATTTCGACATATGCATCTCCTGTCTCCCATAAACTTAGTGTACCGTCCAAGCGAAGGCGCAACGCGCCACATGGACGCGAATCTCGCCGGGGTCTGTGATCCGAATGCTCCACCGCCCATTATACACGAAAATCGCTTTGCTTGACAATGGGCTGTTTTGCGGTATGATAAAACCGGTTAAGCGAGTCTTAAATAATTGCTCTAGCCACCGCCCCGGGGCCGTTAATCGGCCCGAGGACGAGCCTCTGAGCAAATTTTTTAGTAGTCTCTTTACGGTCTTCTGATTGATCGCACGCAATTTCTGGGAACTTCAAAGGCAAAAATGGTTAGGGATATGATAGCGACGTTATGCTTTGAACAGCGTATACCTAAAATAGATGCGGCGTGTCGGTGGCTCCGGATGTCATACTTGCAGCATGGTAACATCAGCTTTCAAGCGATCGATACGGGAGGCTTCCCCGCTTAGATTAGACGATTGTTTCTTCTATTCTTATCATGCACTGACTCGCGCGGGGAGCTTGACCGAAGCCCCCGCGTTTTGTTTTATCGTTCATTGATTATGACACCGGGTCGACTAGACCAGATTTCTCGATTGATTCCGCTCGCTCCATCAATGCGCCTCAACTTATTGAGACGATAGAGTATCTTGGTTCTCTGGGATTTCGCATGACGAGACCCTAAAGGTTTTGCTCAAAGCCGCGCAAACAACGTTTTTGCCTTAAACAATGACCTTTTTCCATCAAAACCAGCGCAAAAACCTTTAGGGTCTATGATGGGCCATGCGAAATCCTGAAGACCCAGTATCTTATAACTGCTCTAGCCCCCATCCCGAGGGCGCTAATCGGCCCGATGACAGGCCTCTGAGCGGATTTTTTAATAGTCTCGATATGAAAATTGGGTGTGCAGTTGGTATATTGCGGTGGTCGGTCTTCGGCCCACACAGGTAAGGCAAACGCATTTGGATACAATACGCTCCTAGACCCCGTTTCGGGGTCGGCTATTGCACCGAAAACTGCCATAGGCGTAGCGGTGACAGATTGCTTTACCGAATCCGTCCTCGGGGACGATGACTAGTGGTGCGTTTCATAAGTTTTTAGGGTATTGCTCATTTAGACTTCCGAAGTCTTGAAGGTGCTTAGGATCGATAAACGACGTCCTGGCCTGATAGAGAGGCAAGCCTTCTTCAGAATGAGTCAGAAGACTTCGGAAGTCTTTACCCCAAGAATTTATGGGAGAGACCACTAGGAGCGATAAATACGTTCACTCTGGCCACACAGGGCGTATCGCCAGGAGGAGGTAAAAAATGGTCAATGTAAATGCGCGCTCTGTTCTATTGCTCAATGCATCTTACGCGCCGTTGCGCACTGTGACCATTCGAGACGCTGTCGATCTGATGATGCGCGGCGTCGTGGATGCGGTGGATGGCGTAGCGGCCCGTCTGCGCACGCCCACCCAGATTTTTGAGGTGCCCTCAATCATCCGCCTGCGCTATTACGTCAACGTGCCCCACAGGACGGCGACGTGGAGTCGGCGGGCCGTGATGCGACGGGATAAATGGACCTGCATCTATTGCGGGGTGACGGTTGGGGATAAGCGCAGCGGCAAGCTTTTGGCCGGCGCCGATTTTACCATCGATCACCTGATGCCCAGCAGCCGGGGCGGGGGCAATACGTGGAGCAACACCGCCTGCGCCTGCTACCGCTGCAACCATCGCAAGGCCAATCGCACCCCTCACGAGGCGGGGATGCGCCTGCTCTGGGAACCAAAGCGCCCGCGCACCAATTACGTGATCGCCAGCGGCGACATCCCGGAGGAGTGGAAGGTGTACATCAAAGTCCCCAAATGAGCGGTTGTCTGTTGGAGGAGGCATGGGTCAGCCCCCGCTTTAACAAGCGGGGGCTGTTTATTTGGACGATGTGCTTCTATTTCCTGATCCGGTAAGCGTCCAGCGTGCGCTCTAGACCCCGGATAGGGGTTTGAAAAGCCTCCGCGCCAGGGACATCCACGTCGCTCGCCGGGCCCAATTCGGCGAAGGCCGGTTCCGTGACGATGGTCTCGCCGCCCCGGGCCAAATCGCTGACGCGAGCGGCTACGTTGACGGTGGTTCCGAAATAGTCCAACCGCTCGTTGAGGGTGACGGCAATGGACGGGCCGGCGTGAATACCGATTTTGAGCAATAGATGCTCCGAGGGCGCGCGCTGTTGATTGAAATCGTCCATCATCTGGTGGGCGTTCTGGGCGGCCCGCAACGCCTCGCCCGTGGAGATGAAGGCGGCCATCACGCCGTCGCCCGTGGTCTTGACGATCACCCCTTCCGCTCGTTGCACCGCCTCGAAGACGAGAGCAAAATGCCGGCGCACCAACTCGTAGGCGTGCGGGTCGCCGCTCTGGGCGTACATCGCGGTGCTGCCCGCCAGGTCGGAAAACCAGATCACCATGTGCTTCACTTCCAGGTGCTCGCCAGGGGGCAACGGCTGCTCGCGCGCCCAATCACGGAAATCCTGGATCATCATCAGTTCGTGGACAGTCGCGGGCGGGTATTGGTCCCGAAGCGCTTTCAAGAAATCAGGGTCGTCGGCTCCGGGCGTCAATCGGCGCAGCTTGGGATGAGGCGAGAAGGACGTCTGCGCCTCGCTATCCAGGTGAACTGCGAACGTCGTCTGACAATTTTTGCACGTCACGTCGTGGCGCGCGTGGCGCAACCAATCGTGTTGCTCCCCTCGCGCACTGCATACCGGACAGACAATCTCCCAATGCAAGATGACGTCGCCCCGGAACATAGCCGTCACCAGTGTTTCCAGAGCGATTCGAGGCTTGAGATCAAGAACGTCGGCCACGTGGCGGTGGAGAATGCGGTACACGACCCTGGGATCGGCCTGCAACAGGTGTGTGCGTACAAGATCGTAAGGCGTCGGTTGTGAATTCATAAATGATGCCCCTCCAGATGTCGATGATGGCTCCTCTAGAGAGTCTTAAATAATCGCTCTAGCCGCCGTCCCGGGGGCGTTAATCGGCCTGAGGACGGGCCTCTGAGCGAATTTTTTAGTAGTCTCTCTACATAGTCTCTCTACCGGCGGAAAGCCACGCGGTAAATCAGGTACAAGCCGCCCGCGATCAGACCCAACGGCCAGATCAGGTTGAGCAGCTCAGTAGCCGCGGCCGCGACCAGCAGCCCCATCACGACCATGACGCCGGCTGGGATGAGCGCCCATTTCGTATCATCCTCGGGCGTGGGCAAGAGCGCTACCAGGCCGAACGTCAGACCCAGACCCAGGAAGAAGAGCCCGCCTGTCTCCAGACCAGGCAGCGTGGATGAGAGACCGGCGACGGCGGCGAGGGTGAATAGCACGCCGCCGGGGATGATGGCCCACCAGTGCTCCCGGTTCGTCAGGTAGACCACCCAGAAGGCGGCGCCGATGCTTGCCAGGAAGAGAGCGCCGAGCCACGAGTCGCCATCAATGGGGCTGAGCGTCTCCAGTGCGATGATGGCGGCGATACCCAGGAGAACGAATCCGGGAATGATGGCCCACCAATTGGCGCGGTCGGTAAAGTATACGTACAGGAAGAACAGCCCTCCCGTGCTAAAGAGCACGGCCCAGGTCAAGGCGATGGCGCCGCTGATGACGCCTAACGATTGAAGCAGGGCGATGACGCCGATAACGACGAGTAGGAGGCCAACGATGATGCGCACTTGCATTTTCATATTCTTTTTCCTTTTTATTGTGGCGGTGCGTATGATGAGAGGGTATGCTTACTACGCCCGGCGAGAGCGGAACAGGGACTTGATCAGCAGATATACCCCCCACAGAATCAGCAGCGCTGGCCAATAGTCCCCCAACAGATTCGGGCCGCCCATAAACGCGCTGAAGACGACGAAAAGCGCCAGGCTGACGAGGATGAGGTTGATCCCCTCACTCATTGACTTGCGCGGTTCATGCCCTAGGAGGCCCGAGAGAAACACGCCTGCGCCCACGAAACCGGGAATCAGCGTCCAGGCGTAGCGCCAGCTTTCCCAGTTACCGGCGGCGTTCTGCCAGTACAGCAGCCCTCCGATGCCGCCCACGATGCATGCCGGGATAGCCAGTTCCGGCACCCCGGTCAACAGGCCGATCATGAGCAGGAACATACCAGCGCCGATGACGAACCAGGGCCAGGAAAACCAGATTTGCAGCGCCGGCGACCATTGCATAGCCAAAAACCACACGCCGAGCAGGATCAAGATCAGCCCGCCGACCAAACCAGACCTTCGTTTGCGATCCATAGTCTCTCTCCTTTGGATTTAGTTGAGTTTAGTTCTAATTTTCAATACGTCGTCGCCTTCGGCAGGTTGCGCGTAAGACGGAGGTGAAAGTCATTTGGGTGTGTTTCAAATGCTTTGAGCGTTGTTTGTAGTGCGCGCGCTAGATAGCGGCGCTAGATAGCGACTTCATCGCGCTTTTACGGCGATAAATCGCCTACTACGAGCCTTGCCTCTCTGGGATTTCGCATGGCGAGACCCTAAAGGTTTTGCTCAAGGCCGCGCAAACAACGTTTTTGCCTTAAACAATGACCTTTTTTCCATCAAAACCAGCGCAGAAACCTTTAGGGTCTATGATGGGCCATGCGAAATCCTGAAGACCCAGCATTTGAAACACACCCATAAGATACCCCCTTCTCGGAGATGTTTCAGAAAGTTGATATGAACTTCGTATCTCTATCTCAGAGATGGGGGGTGAGCGCGTGATCGGTCAAATGGTATTCCGAAAACAGTCTGGGAACGGGCGGCATGCCTACAAGATGCAAGCGCTCCTAATCCCGTTATGCGCGCAAGTATTTTCGTTCATCGGTTGTCAGCGGGGCGATCATAAGCTCTGCTTGATAGCTTGACGTTTTTTAGCGCATAACTGCGCACCCTCCCGCAGGTTCGGGGGGTAATTCCTAGGTCGAAAGTGCACTGGCGTACTTGATTGAGCCTGTCTTGTCGTCATTATTTTTTAACCTGCGGGAGGGTAGGCTGAGTAGATACGATATGGTTAAGTGTTTGCAAATCCCTTAACGCATCACGGCAGGCAAGTAGATCTGGTAAGGATAATCGGGCCGGCTGGGATCGTAGTTTCGGGCGACGAGCGGCAGGTAGATCTTGGGCGGTTCGCCCGGCTTGACCCGCCGGAAGGGCGCGCCGTGATCCAGCGCCAGCGCCACGTTCCCGCTCGGGTCGACCGCCTGGGCGAAGTACGCGATCCGCTCATCCACCGGCGCCACCGTCCCCTCCGCCCACACGGTCGCGCGCTCGTAGGTCAGCTCCGCCGTCATCCACCGCCGGCTCGATAGCGTCCGGTACAGCACCAGCGTCCGCAGGATCTCCTCGCTGTCGTCCTCCACCTGCACGCGGAACCGCAGGGACGCGCTGTTGCTGATCGCCTCCACGTGCCAGATGCTCGGCGGCGTG
>DAOTUC010000233.1:0-20087 GCA_034437315.1 Anaerolineae bacterium | reverse complement strand
CCCTGGGCCATCGTGTGCCGCCAGAACCCCTCCCAGGTGCGCATATCGACCGGGCCAAACGGCGCGCTGGGACTGCGCAATGGATAGTAGAGCAGCGGGAGCAGCCCCAGCGCCATGCATCCGAGCAAGCGCAACAGCGTCCACGGCTGACGCCAGATACGGGGGCGGATCGATAGGACGAACAGACCGTAAGCCGGAAGGCCCACCAGGGTGATAGGATGATGGGTGGCGGAGATTCCCAAAATCACGGCGAAAGCGAGTAGCCAACGCTGGCGCTCGGTGCGTCGCCATCGAAGGAGCAGCCAGAGATGGGTCGCGACCAGGGCGGCGCTGAGGATGTGGGGGTTGGCGTGAATGGCGTGTTGCCAGAAATCGACGGAGACGAGCAGGATCAGGCCCGCGAAGAGCGCATATCCCGCGCGCTCGCCCAACTCGCGGACGGCGAGGTAGACCGCCGTCACGCCCCAGGCGCCTGCCGCCGCCGCCAGGAGATTGGTGCGAAAGGCAATCGTCCCCACCGGGAGCGCCGTCTGCCACAATTTAGCCAACAGGGTGTAGAAGGCGTAACCCGGCGGATGCGCGATGCCCAGGATCGCCGGGATGAACTGGTACTCGGCGGGGTCGCCGAAGAGCGCGCCAGGCGCAGCGGTCGCGGCATATAGAGCGAACGCCAGGACGAACAGGCCGGCCGGAATCCAGCGCGTCCCTCGCTTCTGAGAAAAATTGGCGGCGTCCATCAACCACCTATCCTGCCGGCAAGCGGGTTAGCAGACGGCCGGCGCACATCCCGCCCATCCATATGAAGCGCTACTTCCCACATTGATCCATCTCCCATCTCGATAATCAGAAAAATCGCGCGCCGACGCCTTTGGAAAGCCCCGTCAACGAGGCGATTATAACATCATCCTTCCCAGGGGCAACCAATAGGGCAGCAAAGAACTTGTCCACTAGGATAGGTGTGATAGAATCAATCTCGGGTAATGGCCTGCCTAAACCTCCCACAGGTTTGAAATCTGCCTGACAGGCACGATCTGTGTATGATAGGACTATTTTCGGTATCTTCTCAATACTTCGGGGAATAGTTTGTAGTAACCGCTTTAGCGGTCATTTTGACGGCTAAAGCCGTTACTACGAACATTTCTCCCCTACTTTTTGAGAAGATACTATTTTCGGCCAATTCTAACAGCGAACCTGCGAGAGGTTGATCAACCGTCGAGCTCAATAGATGGCGTAGGGAGAGAAAGAAAAGGAGAGGAAACAATGACCGAACATATAGCCCAGGGAAAACCGGCCCCGGATTTCGCGCTGACCGACGTTTCCGGTCGCGAGATTCACCTGTCCGACTATCGAGGCAAAAAGCACGTCATACTCGTGTTCACGCGCGGCTTTGTCTGACCGTATTGCCGCGAGCATCTCGCGCAGTTGCGCGAGGATTATGACGAATTCAAAGCGCGCGACACTGTGATCCTGGTCATCGGGCCGGAGGGCCCCCGCCGCTTCAAGCAGGTATGGGAAGAGCAGGGGTATCCATTCGTCGGCTTCTCTGATTACAAGCACACCGTGGCGGATCTATACGGGCAAGAAGTTAAACTGCTCAAGCTCGGCCGCATGCCCGCTATGTTGGTTGTGGATCGAGCGGGCGTCATTCAGTTCACTCACTTTGGCGACGACATGGCCGATATTCCTGAGAACGCCGACGTATTGGCGCTGCTGGACCGCCTGAACGAGGAAAACTCTGTTGAATAGCGGGCGACCACCGCGTCAAGCGCCTGCTGGCGCGGTTCGCGCCGGACGAAAGATTGAGCACATCAACCTGATTGGCCCTATACTGCTCCTAATGATCCTGTTTGCGCTTCTTGCGTGCGGGTCGCGGCAGATTTACTTCACCGTCGACGAGACTTCGCACCTCGCGGCGGGTTATACCTTTTTAGCGCAGATCGCAAATCGGGTAGCGGATCCGGCCTGGACGACGTCTTTCCGGGGACATCCGCTGCTGGTCAATGCGTGGGAGGCGCTCCCGCTCTACGTGGGAACGCCGGATATACCCATCTCCTCATTGGTGGGATGGAAACAAGACTACTCGCAATACGCGCGCGCTATGGCGCCGCTATTGACCGCGCCTATCGAGCGGGCCGCCGTCGCCGGTCGCACGCCGGCGATGCTGCTGACGGTCTTATTGGCGGCGGTCATCTATCGCTGGGGGCAGGATCTATGGGGCGGCTGGGGCGGCCTCCTGGCGCTGGCGGTATTGATCTTCGATCCCACCCTGCTGGCCCACGGACGGCTGGCGACCAATGACGTCGGCGTCACAGCGCTGGGCACACTGGGGCTGTACCTGGTGTGGCGTTGGTCTCGCCGCCCCACGCTGGGCCGCGCCCTCGCCTGCGGGTTGGTCTTGGGCATGACGACGGTCGCCAAGAGCTCGGGCGTCTTCTGGGCCGCCATCGGGATCGGCTGGGCCGGCCTCGCCTGGTTGAAGCGGCGCAAGCGCGAACGTAGGTGGCTTCAGGCGCTATTGATGGGGCTCGCGGCCTTTACCGTGTTGTGGGCGATGTACGGTTTCTCCACCGGGCCGCTGCCGGATTGGCCCGCCATATCCGTTCCCGCGCCGCAGCACTGGCAGGGCGTCTTTCGCCACTCAGCGCTTAAAGACGACTCCTGGATGACCGCCCTGGGCAAGTTACGGCGCACCCCGTGGCCATGGTACTTCCCGCTCGCTTTCGCCATCAAGAATCCCCTACCGCTGCTGATCACCTTGCCGCTGGCGGTCGCAACGCTGTGGCGGGAGCGCGCGGCGCGGCGATTGGGTATCCTGCTGACATTCGCTATGCCATATATCACGTTGGCAATCGTGCGCGGCCCCAACCTGAGCTACCGGCATATGCTCCCGATCCACCCGCTGCTCTATCTATTGATCGCCGGCGGGGTCGTGCGAGGGCAACGCCTGTGGGCTCGGCGCCCGGCGCTCCGCCGATGGGCCGCCGTCGCGTTGGGCGCGCTCGGCTTGTGGTACGTGGTAGGTACAATGAGCATCTTTCCCTTCGAGCTCTCCTTCTTCAACGAATTGATCGGCGGCCCTGATCAGGGATGGCATTACCTGGAGAGCGACACTGATTGGGGACATGGATGGTCGGCGCTGCGCACGTTCCGCGATGAACGGGGGATCTCCTTTAGCTTCTCCGGTTCCGACGGATACGCCGTTGTCACGCCCTATGATCTGTGGGAAACATCGCTGCCCCCATTGCGATTGACGACCAATGCGATATTCCAACCGTGGCTGTTTCCCACGCCGGGAGACTACGTCATCAGCGCCAACACATTAAATGGACATCTTTTAGTCAATCGTGACAACTTCGCCTGGTTCCGCTACCGCCCACCCGACGCGGTGATCGCTCACTCGCTCTACTATTTCCACGTGGACGAGTCGGAAGCGCCGCAGTGGTTGGCCCAATGCGCCAAGCCGGTCGCCCCGCTGAACGAAGAAGACGTACAAGAAGGATTCGGAGACATCGGCCTACGCACCGTGTCATTCGATTGCACCCAGAGCTGGATCTATCCCTATGGAGGCGCTTCGCTAGGCGTCTACGCGCTCCACGGGGACTTGCTCCATGAAGAGACGCTGAGAGAACGGCTCTACCTGTCCACGGCCCAGCCTCGCGACCCGTTTATCGCCCGGCGCGTGGACGACCTTGAAATGACCTTCCGGCAATGGAAGGATCAAGCCCAACCGGCCTTCACGCTATTTGAAAGAGCCGCGCTTGCCCCGCCCACCATCCCAACGACGACGGTCTATGCCGCGCCCGCCGACACGGCCCCGCTCGCGTTAACCAGTCAGCGCCCGCATCTTTCCCCAGAAACGTCCTCAACGATATCCCCAACAGCGGCGGCCCTGCATCTGGACGGGCCGTTAGCCTTCTTAGGGGCCGTATCGGTGATCGAGGGAGATACACTGGAGATCGAGACGTGGTGGCGCGTCGTCGAGGGGCCGACGACGCGCGCCTTCTCGGTGATGGCCCACCTGATCACCGACGATGGGGCCGTGTTAGGCGTCGCTGATGGTTTGGGCGTCCCTCCGCCGGTGATGGCGTCGGGTGACGTGTTGGCGCAACGCCACCGATTTGCAGCGCTGCCAACCGGCACGAGCGCTTGGCTGCGAACCGGCGGCTATTGGCTTGATACAGGGGATATGTGGAATATACCGGCAACACGCGCGCATTCTCACGCCCATTCCGGTGACAACAACGCGCTGTTCATCAAAATAGATGGCTAAACGCAACAAATCACCCGGTCAGCACGAAACAAAATCCACGCTGACCAGGCGAGCGCCCTCCTCTGATATTGGGTTTATTTTACGCCTTCAGTTTTCGAGCGCCAACGCCTGATCTAAATCGGCGATTAGGTCATCCACCGTCTCAATCCCCACCGAATACCTGATCAGGCTCTCCGGTATGCCCATCGCCGCCCGCTCCTCCGCCGTGCATTCCACGTGGCTGGTGGTCGCTGGCGGCCCGGCGATAGTCTCCACCGCGCCCAGGTTGGCGGCAGCGTGAGCGTAACGCAGGCGGGGCAAGAATCGTTGCACCGCCTCGAAGGTGTTCTCTTTCAACATAAAGCTCAGGATGCCGCCAAACCCGCGCATCTGCCGGCGGGCGATCTCATGTCCTAGATGGGACGCCAGACCGGGGTAGAAAACCCGCTCAATGGCGGGGTGCGCTTCCAGGAATTGGGCGATTTGCAACGCGCTCTCATTCTGCCGGCGGATGCGCAGGTGTAAGGTCTTCATCCCCCGCAACAATAGATAAGCCGCCATTGGATGCAGCGTGGCCCCGTTAATCTCACGGAAGTGGTAGATGCGCTCAATCAGATCCTCCGGGCCGCAGATCACACCGCCCAGCGCGTCGGCGTGACCGCCGAGGAACTTGGTGGCGCTGTGCAACACCAGATCAGCCCCCAACGCCAGCGGGTTCTGATTGATGGGGGTGGCGAAAGTGTTATCGACGATCACAATAGCGCCGACTTCCCGACCCGCCCGCGCCATTCGGGCCAGGTCGATCACCTTGACCGTCGGGTTGGTCGGACTCTCCAGGTACAACACCTGGCAGCCCTTGGCGACCTCCGCCTCCAGCGCCTCGTGATCGGTCGTGTCGCACAGTGCGACCTCAATCTGGAAGCGGGGGAGGAACTCGGTGAATATCTTGTTGGTCCCGCCGTAGGTGTCCTTGACCGAAACGACCCGATCGCCGGGGGAGAGCAACGCGAACAGGGTGCTGCTGATGACGCCCATCCCGGTCGACGCGCTGGTCGCCGCCTCGCCCCCTTCAAGCTGGCGCACTTTCTCCTCGAAAACCTGCACCGTGGGATTGGTGTTGCGGCTGTAGATGTGGCCCGGTTTTTGGCCCAGGGCCACTTGCAGCCACTCGGCGACGTCTTCGTAACCAAAAGAGACGCTGTGAAATACCGGCGCCTGGGTCGCGCCCTGGGCTAGATACGTCTCCTCACCCGCCCAGACCGATAACGTCCCCCAATTCGGCTTATGTTCATTTTCACTCGACATTTCGACTCCTCAAAAGATAGTATTCCGTATCCCTGCTCCGGCAGTATCTTCTTAAAAACCCGGGGGCGTTCGTAGTACGCGCTTCAGCGCCGCAAAAGCGCACTGAAGCGCGCACTACAAACAATTTCACCCTCAAATTATTGAGAAGATGCATCCGACAGATCTTGCAAAAGCGCGAGAAATTCCTCCGGCGGCACAAAGTGCAATTGATGATCGTCCACAATCTGGTAGGATAAATCGGTAAATCGGCCATTTTCGTACCAGTATAGGCGCGGGCTGATGGAACCCGGCCCCTCGTTGTACATCTGGATGGCGATGATGATTAACTTATCCAGCGCCATCATGACGTTCGCATCCTCAATGGGATAGCATACCATCACGTGGCGGTGAGGGATGATGACGAGCGAGCCATACGTCCCCACATATCCCGCGTAATCCTCCAGGAGCAGCGCGTGGGTCGCGACGTAGAAGCTGCGCCCCTGAAAAACGGCGACTTGGACGTCGTCTCCCAAATCCTCCATCAAAATATCAGGGGACTCGCCCCGCCACGTATTCTGCAAACCGATCTCGAAAAGCTCATCAGTCTCCCGGCCCCAAAGCGCGGCGTCGGACGTCGCGACCTGGATGATCGAGTTTTGAAGGTCGAACACCAACACAGACACCGTCCCTTCTATGTCCTCTCGATAGACGATGTCGGCCTTGGACAGGGATGACAGGTAATCGGCCGGCCACAACCGGACGGCTAACATATCGTGGATCGCGGAAAAGTCCTGTTTCTTGCGGTCCAAAGATTTCCGCTCCCTCTCCGCGTCCCACAGACTGTCGAAATGCATCTCGATAATAGCGGACCAATCATCTCGATTGCTCCGGTGACACATCTGAGCCAGGTTCTGAAGCCCAAAATGGATGTCCCGATCATGATCTATCAGGACGCCGTCGCCGACCGCCACGTCGATTTCACGCGCTTGAAAATAATTGAGCACCAACTGCAAAAACGCCTCATAAGCTCGCCCGGTGAAAAAATCGGCCCAATCAGGGGGGGGCGCATATAGGTCTTGTGGTTCATCCTGAAAATACATCGTCAACCCCTTACGATCTGGTGCATTTACAAATTGGAGGAAACGGCCCAACGCCGCACTAATTCGGCGAACAGGCGCACGCCAAAACCGGTGGCGCTCTTCTTGGGCGCGTAGGCGGTATCACGGTACGCTGTGGGTGTATCGCCGCTGTTGAACGCCAGTCCAGCCATATCCACGTGCGCCCAGGCGGGATAATCGACAAATTGTTTGAGGAACGTAGCGGACGAACCAACGCCGCTCCCCCGCCCACCGCTGTTCTTGACGTCGGCTGTCGCCGATTCGAGCGATTTCTTGTACCCGGGAAACAGCGGCATCGGCCACAGTTTCTCGGCGGTCGCATCGCCGGCCGCCAACAGCGCGTCGCGCAACCCCTCGTCCGTGCTGAACAGCCCCGCCGCCGCGCCGCCCAGAGCGACGTAACAGGCGCCCGTCAGCGTGGCGATATCGACCACGGCGGCCGGTTCGTACCGCCTGGCGTAGACCAGGGCGTCGGCCAACAACATGCGCCCCTCGGCGTCGGTGCTGACGATCTCAATGGTGACGCCGTTGCTGGCAGTGAAGACCTCCTGGGGACGGTAAGCCCGCCCACTGATCATATTGTCGGAGGCCGGGACCAGCCCGACCACGTGCAGGGGGACGTCCAACTCACCGATGGCGCGCAGCGCGCCGATGACGGCCGCCGCGCCCGCCATATCGGTCTTCATCGTCTGCATACCCTCGCCAGACTTGAGGCTGTACCCGCCGGTGTCGAAGGTCACCCCTTTGCCGACCAGGACGATGGTGGGCCACTCGGCAGCCCGGTCGGCGTTGTGTTCCAGGATGATGAATTTGGGCGGCGCGTCGCTGCCCTGGGCCACCGCCAACAGCGCGCCCATATGCAGCGCCTCCATCTGCGCCCGGTCCAACACCTCGATCTGCAGGCCGACATCTCCGGCGACCTCCTCGGCGGCCTGGGCCAGGTAGGTCGGCGTGCAGATATTGGGCGGCAGGTTGACCAGATCGCGCGCCAGCGCCACGCCGGAAACGATAGCGCGAGCCGCGTCCACGCCGCGCTGGGCGGATGGGACGTCGTCGGCGCGGGCCTCCTCGTCAAAGACGATCAATTCCAACACCTGGGGCGGCGTCTTCTCCGGTTCGTCGGTCTTCTGCCCCCGGTACTCATATAAGCCCAGCAGGCTGCCCTCGGTCACCGCCTGCGCGGCCTCCTCCACCGATAGCCCGCCGCTCCCTGCACCGTGCAAGATGCTGGCGAAACGCGCGATCTGCAAGTCGCGGGCCTTCTGTGCAGCGTGAGCGGCCGCCCGGCGCACCGCCTCGGCCGGGGCGTCATCAAAATCATCCCGCGAACCTAGGCCCACCAGGATCACCCGCCGGGCGGGAACCGCGCCGCGCGGGTAGAGGACGGCGGTCTGGCCGGCCTTTCCCGCGAAATCGCCTGCTGCGATCAGCTCTTGAATCGGGCCGCCGAGCGCGGCGTCGACTGCGCCGGTCGCGCCTCCCGGTTCTTGCTGCCCCTCGAACAGGTTCACGACAATACCATCCACATCGCGCTGTTGAATCGCACCGGTGATTACATTTACGTCTATCTGTTGAATGCGGGACATTTTAAACGCTCCCTCGGAATAGCTTGGATCATTTCAGGATGGACGGAAGAGCAGCAGGCCCACGCCCATTTGCTCCAGGGCCTGGCTGGCATAATGGCTGACGATGGCGCTGGGATCGTCCAACGCCTCGCAAAGCGGGACGACGGCCTGTTCTGGCTGGATGATGAACAGAGCCCGCGCCGCGCCAGCGCGTACGGGCGTCTCGCCGGCCTGGAGGGCGGCGATGAGAGGCTGGACCGCCGGCGCGCCAATACGACCCAGGCTATCGGCCGCCACACGGGCCGCCAGCGGATCAAGATCGGCCAGGCGACGCACGAGCGCGGGTACGGCCCCGGAAAGGCGCAACTCCCCGGCGACCTGGGCGGCGCAAGCGCGCACACCGGGGTCGGCGTCGTCCAGCGCCTGGGTCAACAGGTCGAGCAGGCGCGCCGGTGGAAGACGGGCGCCCACAGCAGCCAGGGCGCGGACGCCCCACCAGCGGCGGTCGGCGTCCACGTCGGATAGGAGATCACGTATGGTCGGTAGCACAGCGGACTCACCATCGCTCACATCGGACAGCGCCTGCGCCGCCGCCTCTGCACACCGGTCGTCGCTGGCCTCAACGCAATCCAGAAAGCGCCTGAGCGTTTCAATCATCGAATGTCTCCATCAAGATTCGGATCCCTGCCTCTCGGCTAAAAGCCGCCCGGTCTGGGGGCGCGGCGAAATGGTATAGATGCGCCGGGCAACGGCAGTCGGAAGCACCGAAACGGGGCGCAGGCGCTTTCGCTCCGCCGGTCGCCGAAAGCGCCTGCGCCCAGCGGCATTCCCGGTTTTCCTCGCCCAGGCGGTACCAGAGCGCGACCGGTCGCGCGTGAACGCGCAGATAGTCGATGTGCCAATGCAGGGCTTTGGCGTCCTGCAAGTGTCGGGAGATGCGGGCGGACAACCCGCCCGGTCCACGCCCACTGCCCACGTAGGCGTACCAACCGGCGGGAAACGAAAAGCGCCCCAGTTTGCCGATGGTGATATCAGCAGGGCGTTTCAAACGCAAGACGAGCACGTAAGTCGCCGGTTCGGCGGGCAGTTCCACTTGGAGCGGCAGATCACACTGACGATTATGCGGCATAGATTTCCCGCTGCCACAACGCCCCGGCGCTCCAGGCCACCGCACATCCCAGGATCAGCAGAAAGCCGGCCAATACATCGGCCGCCTGGATGGTGTGTTGATCGTTAATCTCAAAAACAGGCGGCCCTTCATATTGATCGGGCAAAATGAGGGCGATGAGGCCTCCCAGAAGCAAGGCGACGGCCAACGTCGCCAACAAGATCACCCGCCACTGAAACATCGCGTCACGCAGCCGGGGGCGGCGTCGGCAAATCTTCCACAGCGACGTGGGCCCATTTGTCCCCTTCCTCGATCAGCATGACGGGAATATCATCGCGGATGGGATATTTCCGGTCGCAATCCGGTTCCTGGCAGATCAGCCAGCAATCGTGGAGCAATTCGAGTTGCCCGGGATCGTCGCCGGGTTTACGGGTCTCGCCGCTGACGCAATAAGGACAACGCAGAATGTCCAGCAGATCTTGCTTTACCATATCGTAACCTCCTGACTACACATAGCCCAGCACCAACAAGGGTTCAGAGTAAGTGGAATTTTTCAGCATGCAAATGGATGGCATAGTATAGCATAAGCGCCCAATGCGTCAATCAAAGGCGGCGCTCGCTTTCCTGTGCAAAATCCGGTTTTCCACACCCTGTCTAAAACATCCACACCCCCCCTAGGAGTGGCTATCCTCGCTCTCCGACGCCTACATATAGGCTTCGCGCCGGGGGAAAAGCGCCAGAGCAGCCCTCAACCTGTGGATAACTCGCCTTTTCCTGTGGATAACCGCCTTCGCCTGTGGATAACTTTGGGCGACGGTCGCCCCATGCGTCGTCTCGATCGTCCGTCGCCGAAGATGACAGGTGACGCCCCATCCGTTTTTCCCCAGCTATCCCCAATTGGCTGTGCATAACTTTTGCGCCTTCCACCCCTAGAACTACACCAAGGAGCGCATACATCCACTACATCTACCGACAGAGACGATAACCAGGCGCAGGAATCCACAATATCAACAGCCCTACTACTACGACTACCTTACATATAACAAAGATATAACCAGATAATACTATACTAACCATCACTGAACTTTGGATAAACCTTAGATATCTGCTGAGAACCTTCCCGAAAGCTAAAGGGAATCCGCTTAGAAAAGTTGCTCCAGAATGTGGTGTGGCTTCATTGGGTTGAAGTTAACCCGTGTCTGCATTTACGGCGGATAGGCCCGAACTGATTGGCGGGGCTGTCGTTTCGCTTATTCATCTACTTTGAACACGATGGTGGTAGATAGTAAAAACATAGCTCCAAAAATCGCAAAAAGGATCAAATATCCAAGCGAGGGTGATTGGGCCGTTTGGGCGAAATAATCCGCAATTGGCCCGCCGATGTAAGCGCCTATCGCGCCCGCTCCGGCCCCGGCCAGGTTGGAAACCCCCAGATAACTGGCGGCCTTCTCCTGTGGAACGATATTGGTGCCTAGCGCCCAATTTGTCGTGTAGAACATCCCGGTGGCAAGTCCCACGAATCCCCCGCCGAGATATAGGACCTCCATACTGGGCGAGATGAGCAAGATCGCCGTGCCGATGGCGGCGATTATACCGCTGGCGATGACGAGCTTTTTCTTCCCGATTTGGTCTGATAGCCACCCGCTGGGCAGAGCGGCGATTAAGATCATCACGCCGACGACGAGCATCAGATTAGCCGCCGGTTCCGCCGCTTTTGTCCCCGCTAACCCTAGACGCGCCTGGATGAAATAGACGGCGAAGGTGGAGAGGTTGTTGACGCCGACCAGGAAGGCCAGGCGATTGATGGTCCACCACGTGAAGGAGGGGTTCTTTTGCATCTCGTTGCGCCCGATGCCGACGAGGATGCTGCCCCCGATACCCAGGACGATGGCGCCGGACATCGTGAGTACGCCGGCGGCGCTCATCCCGATGACGAGGCGAAGTTCCGATACCGATTCGCCCACAGCGATCAGCGCGCCGACGATGTCTACAATTTTACCCATACCAAGAATGATGACCGTAAAGATGATGGTCATCAGGAAGAGTCGACCGAAGGGCTTCCAATCTATCTGAGGCGGTTGCTCGCGGGGGCGTTCTTTCACACACATCGTGACCAGCATGCACAAGAACAGAATGCCGTTGGCGACCAGGATGCCGCCCCAGATATTGCCGTCGGCGACCAGCTTTCCTACAGTGAGGGCGACGATGATCACGGGGAGCAATTCCATAATGGCTTTGACGGCGGAAAATCGCCCGCGATACCCCTTGGGCACGAGGTCTGGGATCAAGCCTTGTTGCGCCGCGTGCGCGATGTTGATGACCGCTTGAGCGCAGAGGGCGGCGATGAGGAGCGCGCGGTAGCTAGTCGAAGCGCCGAGAGCGATCATGCAGAGGATGTTCAGCAGCGCGCCGACCAGGATGAAGGGTCGCCGCCGTCCCCAGCGCAATGGACTTTGATCGGACAACATGCCCATCAGCGCCTGGAATAGCAAAGCGACCATCAGCGTATAGAGGCGCAATTGACCGAAGGTTTTACCCTGTCGATCGATCCCGACAAAATTCTGGATGAGCAGTGGAATGATGAGCGCATTCGTCTGCGAGATTGTCGTGAGGCCTAACCAGAAGGCGTTGATCGTCAGATAGTTGTACCAACGAGGTTTTTCCATGATTATCCCCTGTTCGTGCGCCAGCTTCTCAACATCTGTGACCGCCGTCATTGGTATAACTTAGACCTCCACGCTCTCGCCGGGATTGAGCACAAGGGGCGCCGCTTCAGTCTGCTCGCGGACTAGCTCGGCCCATGCGTTGGGGTCTTGCCGGATGACGTCGAAGGTGTCGTAATGAATGGGGATGACCGTCGCCGGTTCGAGCAATTTCACGGCGCGCAGGGCGTCTTCGGGGCCCATCGTGAAGTTGTCCCCAATGGGCAACACGGCCAGGTCGAGCCCCTCTTCTCCAATGAGACGCATGCTATAGAAGAGACCGGTGTCGCCGGCGAAATACAATTTCTTATTTTCGCTGGACAGCAGCAACCCGCAGGGATTTCCGCCGTAGGAGCCATCGGGCAAAGCGGAACCGTGATGGGCGATGGTTAGTTTCAGGTAACCAAAGGGGTGAGGGAACCCACCGCCGATGTGCTGCGGATGGACGTTTGACACGCCCTGTTCCTGCAACCAATTGCAGATTTCAAAGTTGGAGATGACGAGGGCGTCGGTGCGCTTGGCGATTTCGACTGTGTCGCCTACGTGATCGCCATGCCCGTGGGTTACGATGATGTAGTCGGCGCTTACCTCGCCGGCAGCGGTAGGGGATAGGGGGTTGTTGGTGATGAAAGGGTCGATCAAGACAGTCGCCCCGCCGATATCCAGGTTAAATGTCGAATGCCCGTACCAGGTTAATTTGATCGTCATTTTTTCCTCTCTCTCTCTCTGCGTTCAGATGACCTTTTAAACATGGTTTCCAGTTAGAGACCGCGTCGATCGATTTCCACCTGCAAGTATAGCCCACGGCGCGAGAGATGTCAATCAAAACGCGCCCGTTTCCGCTGAGATTTTCGGGTCTTCAGTCCTTCGCTGTGCAATTGAGTTTAGAGACTATTTAAAAATTCGCTCAGAGGCCTGTCCTTGGGCCGATTAGCGCCCCCGGGACGGTGGCTAGAGCAATTATTTAAGACGCTCTTCATAACAGACTGGACCTTGGATAAAACTTAGATCTCTGCTGAGAACCTTCCCGAAAGCTAAAAAGAACAGTCTAAAAGGCCCAAAAAGGCCACTTTCAGGTGATTTTCGGCTAGATTCACCGCTTCTGTAAGCTTTCGGGAAAGTCTTGCGAGCTTTGTCCAAAGTCCAGTTTAGCAACATCTATGTGATTAGGTAATCTGGGGGTTGACAAGAGGCGCTTAAATGTGGTATAGTATCGGGTGGTTGTGTTGAACACTATTGAGACTATTAAAAAATTCGCTCAGAGGCCCGTCCTCGGGCCGATTAGCGCCCCCGGGACGGTGGCTAGAGCAATTATTTAAGACGCTCTATTGTTAGATATAGGAGCACACTGCTTGAGTGTGATCGAGTAATGTGCTCCTTAAATCACTGGGTGCGATTATGAAGGTATATACGAACGAAGAGAAAGAAGAGTTGGAAACACTGGAAGGGGAAGAGTACCTGCTGGTCAAGGCGACCGAACAGGGCTTCGTCACATATGAGGATATTCAAATCGCCTTTCCCCAGGCGGAGGAGAATCTCGATGACCTGGAAGACATTCTGGCGACGTTGATGGAATCTGGGATCGAGATATGCGTATCTGACGAAGACGAAGATGAAGAGGATGACGAAAGCATGGCGGGTATTAGCGACGAGATCACCGACCAGGATGCCTATTACGATACCGTCACGATAGATGACACGATAGGCCTGTATCTCAAAGAAATCGGGCGCGTGCCCTTATTGGTCGCTGAGCAAGAAGTGATGTTGGCCAAGCGTATGGAAGCGGGACTCATGGCCCAAGACGCATTGGATCAAAACGGGTTGGATCCGGAAAAGCGGGCCGAGTTACAGCGAGTCGTCGATGACGGCATAGCGGCCCGCGAGCATCTGATCCGCGCCAACTCGCGCCTGGTTATCAGCGTCGCCAAGAAGTATATCGGGCGGGGCGTTCCTTTCCTGGACTTGATCCAGGAGGGAAACATCGGGTTGATCCGGGCGGCCAATAAGTTCGATTATACCCGTGGACACAAGTTCTCCACCTACGCCACGTGGTGGATTCGACAGGCTGTGACGCGGGCTATCGCCGATCAGAGCCGCACCATTCGGGTGCCAGTGCATATGGGCGACCAGATCAATAAATTGCTGAGAACGTCTCACCGCTTGACCCAGAAATTGGGGCGGGAGCCGAACCCGGAGGAGTTGGCCCTGGAGATGGAAATCCCCACGCGCAAGGCGGAGGAGATGTTGAAAGTCGCCCGGCGACCGCTTTCCCTGGAAATGCCCACCGACGATAGCGGCGACAGCGAACTGGGCGATTTTATCGAGGATGATGAAAGCGTGGCGCCGAGCGACGAGGTGACCACGGCGATGCTTAAAGACCTGTTCTGGGATATTTTGCAAGACCTGCCCCCCAGGGAGGTGCGCATCCTTCAGATGCGTTATGGCCTGGTGGATGGGGAAACTTATACCCTGGAAGAGGTCGGCAAGAAATTGGGCGTCACACGGGAACGGATCCGGCAGATAGAGGCGCAAGCGCTCAGCCGCCTCCGCCATCCATCCCATTCCCGTCGTTTGCGAGATTTCTTGAGCAGTCTCTAAATCTCCTTGACCGATTGCTGATAGGTAGCATCGAGGCCCCGAGGACATTCGGGGCTTCGTGCTGTATTGTCAAATTGGTTGTGGCCTGAAGACTTGTGTGATAGAATGCTCACTTGTGCTGTCCTGATCCGTGGCGCATAGGAATCCCGTTTATGTCTTTTTTTACGCTTACACTGGTATTGCCCCTGGCGGGCGCTGTCGGTTTTCTTGGGCTTTCCAAGATTCCTCGCCTGCGCCCGTACAACCGTTACGTCGCTTTATTGATCGCTGCGCTCACTGCCATTTTGCTCATAGCGCTGGGCGTGACAGGGCCGGTGAACGCTGTCCTGTCGATGTGGCGACCCTCGCCGATGTTTGGAACCGCGTTGGTCTTGAGCGTTGATGCGAAACTTCACCTCTTGGGCGTCATCCTGGCTCTGATTAATTGTTTTGCCATCCTCGCCACTTTCGACCGCGTCGAAAAAGCCCCCCCTCGTTACCTGGCGATGATCCATTTTCTGCTTCCTGCCAGCCTGACGGCGCTGTGGTCGGCCAATGTGCTGACCCTGCTCGTCAGTTGGGCCATTTACGATCTCGTGCAGGCCATGGGCTACGTCGTGGCCATCGGGTCTGCGCGTCGCGCGGTCAGGAGCTTGATCTTCGGCTATTTGGCCACCCTGTTGTTGTGGCTCGGCGCGCTGATATCCGGGGGCGGCGTCGATAGCAAGTTGTGGGTGCTGATGGATCCCACCGTCGCGCAGGCGACGTTGTGGACGCTGGCCTGTATGATTCGGTTGTGGGTATTCCCCTTTCATCTGGCGGCGCCCGGCGAGATGACCTTCGACTCCCCCCTGGCGGTTCCCCTTTTCCTGGGGCCTGTCCTGGGATGGGGGCTGTGGATACGGCTGATGACGATCCCCGGCCTTGCCCCGCCCGATTGGGCGCCGACCCTGGCGGCGCTTAACATTGTTGTGGGCGCGTGGTTAGCCTGGACGTGTAAATCGCCCCGGAGCATCCCGTCATGGGTAGGATTGACGAGCAACGGGGCGATCCTGTTGGCTTCTTGCCTGGCGGAGGCGAATGGCGAGATGGTCGCCGTCGCCGGTAGCATTTCCTGGATGCTGGGCGTGACGGGGGTCTTGCTGGGGCGTGGTCAGCGCGGTCGGCCCTTCTGGTGGCATGCGCCAATGCTCGTCAGCGGCCTGACGCTCATCGGCATGCCGCTGACGCTTGGTTTTGTGACGACGTCGGTATTGGCGGATAGGCTCATCGGAGAGATTCTGGAGATCTTCGACCTGAAGCTTTGGAGCGCTTTTTTAGGTTCCGCTTTCTTTACGTCGGCGCTTGTCCGTTGGGTCTTGACGACCGTCAATGCGCCGGTCGATATGGTGGAGCAGGCGGAGCAATCGACGTCTTCGGCGCAGGCCCCTTCCATAGAGGAGGTCGCCTCTGCGGTAGAGGAGGTATTCCCTGTGGAGGAGTCTCAGCCGGACGGGGAGACATTGACCTCACGTCTCTCACGAGTAAAAGACGTTCTCCAATGGTCGGCGGAGGCGATGCCGTTGTGGGGGCGGGCTTTGGGGATGGGATTGCCGGCGGCCCTGATCGTTTTGGCAGGTTTTCATCCGCCTCTGCTTATTCGGGGCGCTGATGCGTTGGCGCTGATCAACCTGTTCCGCAGCCCAGGTCTGTTGGGATGGACCTTGTGGGGGCTTTCGCTCGCGCTGGGCGGCCTGTTGGCCTGGCAAGGGAAGCGCTTCCGAGTGCGTATAGCGCCGTTTCTCAGCACCGTCGGGGATGTCTTAAAGTTGGAATGGTTTTTCGATCTGCTGATTGGGTCGCTGGGGCGGGGCGTGGGCGCGTTGCAAGCGGCGGATGAGTTGATTGGCGGCGCCGGCGCGTTGCTCTGGGCCTGGTTATTATTCTTACTGGTCGTCCTGGTCTGGAGTGGGTTCTAATGCCGACATTGCTTGATCTCTTTGAGCGCGTCTCTTTCCTGGCCTCTATGCCGGCTGTGGCAGGCGTCTTTTTCACCGCCGGCCTCCTGGTCGTCAGCCGCGACTGGCGCTTGAACGTGATCGCGCTCGCCGTGCAGTATTTCTTCGTCGCATTATTATTGACGCGCTTGATCCAGTTGGAAGTGGCGGCGGTCAAGGGTCTCATCGGTTGGATGATCTGCATGGTCTTTTATCTGACCGAGCGACGGGCCAGCGAGATTGTACCAGTCGCTCCTGGGGGAGGGCCCGATGTGCCAGAACGATGGCGACGGTGGGTCATTTCGGCCCGGGCCTCTTTCAACCTGTTGGCCTGCCTGTTGGTTTCGGTGGCGGCCTACACCGCTGCATTGCGGCTCCCCCTGCTCAATGCGCCGATCTACATCTCGTTGGCCTGTTACCTGATGGTGGGATTGGGATTGCTCCTGATCGGCCTGAGCGAGACGCCGACACAGGTTGGATTGGGCTTGCTGACCTTTTTATCGGGGTTTGACCTTTTTTACGTCTCACTGGAACTGCCCAGCCTGATCGTAGCCGGTTTGATGGGAGCGGTCAGCTTTCTAATTGCATTGGCGGCGGCTTATCTCCGGGCCGCCGAAGCGACATTCCTCAGCGAAGGGGGGCGCGTATGATCCCCGGCCCCCTTCTATTGTTGCTCATTCCGCTCGTTATGGCCGGCGTTGTGTACCCTCTCTTGCGATGGAAAACGTTAGCGGCCCTTTTGGCTACAGGCGCGTCGTTGGCGATGGGCGTCGGCGTCGTATCGTTGCCCCTGGATCAACCGGTGTTTCTATGGGGCAGAACGCAAGTCACGCTGGGGGAGACAGTGGATTTGTTCGGGCGTGAACTCGCCTTGAACCCGGTGGATCGAACGGCGATGGCTTTTCTGTTCTTTACCGCGGCGGCTATCTTTTTCCTGGCCTGGCGCGCGGCGCAGCAGAGCCTGATTTTTCCGATGGGCTTGGGGGTGCTCAGCTTGTTGAACGGCGCGCTGTTGATTCGCCCCTTTATCTACGCGCTCTTGTTGTTTGAAATCGCCGCTGCGCTTTCCGTGTTTGCTTTGCAGCGGGTCGATGCGCCGCCCTCGCGCGGGGGGATGCGGTATTTGACCTTCACCGTTTTGGCCCTGCCGGGGGTATTGATCGCGCACTGGCTATTGGATCGCTACGTCATTATGCCGGATAGAACCGAGTTGCTCTCTATGTCGGCGATACTTCTGGCCTTTTCGTTCGCGCTATTGTTGGGCGTCGTTCCATTCCACAGTTGGATGACCGCTATCGCCAGCGACAGCGCGCCTTTGGCCGGCGCTTTCGTTTTCACCGTCAACAACGGCGTCGTCTGGTTTTTGCTGTTAGATTTTTTGGAAACCTATCCGTGGTTGAGCGCACATCCCCAGTTTGGCGCGTTGACGTTCGTCGCTGGCCTGGGGATGACGGTGGTGGGCGGGGCCCTGGCGCCCGCTCAACGTCGCTTGAGTCCATTGATGGGCTTGGCCGCCCTGGTCGACAACGGCGTCGCGTTGATCACCCTCGGCCTGAACAGCAAGCTGAGCTTGTCGCTTTCCCTGTTCTCCCTGCTGATTCGTCCATTTAGTTTGGCGCTGATGGCGGCCGGCCTTGCCGGCCTGCGAAAAAGGATCGGGGTCTCCGACACGATTGAGGCGTTGCGGGGGAAGGGGTGGGCTGCGCCCTGGAGCGCCGTGGCGTTCGTCGTCGGCGGCCTATCGGCGGCCGGCTTGCCGATCAGCGCCGGTTTCGCCTGGCGCTGGGCGCTCTATCGCTCGGTGATTCAACAACTGCCGGGGGCGGTTTTGTTGATGATTTTGTCCAGCGTGGGCCTTTTGGCCGGCCTATGGCGCTGGTTGAGCGTGCTCCTGGCGCGCCCTGAGTCAGAGGAAAACCGCAGTGTGATCTCGTTGTCGTCTAAAGAGGGATGGCTGACCGCCCTGGCGCTATCCGGCGCAATTGCAATTAACGTCGGCTTGGGATG
Source organism: Anaerolineae bacterium (assembly GCA_034437315.1). GTDB lineage: Bacteria > Chloroflexota > Anaerolineae > B4-G1 > B4-G1 > DSAR01. The sequence continues at coordinate 1,501 of DAOTUC010000233.1, read as the reverse complement.
CTTCCCCCAGTCCCTGGCCCTCGTGGCGAACGAGATTGCCGGTGTGTATACCTTTTTCATCCAATAGAGACGGGTACGAGGCCTCACCAAAGAGTATGGGAAACGAATCAATGGACTTATTTGAGCACCGTCGCCGGGAACAGATCCGGCGCGAGGCCCCTTTGGCCGCGCGAATGCGGCCCCGTTCCCTGGACGAATTTGTCGGCCAACGTCACATTGTTGGCGAAGGCCGCTTGCTCCGGCGGGCGATTGAGGCCGATCGTCTGTTGTCCTCGCTGATTTTCTGGGGGCCGCCGGGCGTGGGCAAGACGACATTGGCGAACATCACCGCTCACACCACTGCCAGCGCTTTCGAGACGATCAGCGCCGTTCTGGCCGGCGTCGCCGATCTGCGCCGGGTGATCAAGGAGGCCAAGGAGCGCCGGGGGATGTATGGGCGGCGGACCATCCTGCTGGTGGATGAGATTCATCGCTGGAATCGAGCGCAACAGGACGCCCTCTTGCCTCACGTCGAGGAAGGGACCATCGTGCTCATCGGCGCGACGACGGAGAACCCCTACTTTCAAGTGATCGGCCCTTTGATCTCCCGTTCACGGGTCTTCCAGTTCGAGCCGCTCGCTGACGAGGATTTGAGCGCGCTGATCGACCGGGCGTTGAACGATCCTGAACGGGGATATGGGCGGCGGGCGGTCAAATTAGACGAAGATGCGCGCGCTCACCTGATCCGCACAGCGGGCGGCGACGCGCGAGACCTGCTCAACGCGCTGGAGTTGGCCGTGGAAAGCACCCCTCCTGCGGGGGATGGAGACAGCGTCATCCATATCACGCTGCAAGTGGCCGAGGATTCGATCCAGCAGCGCGCGTTGCATTACGATAAATCGGGGGACGCCCATTACGACACCGTGTCGGCGTTCATCAAGTCGGTGCGGGGCAGCGATCCGGATGCCGCGCTCTATTGGCTCGCCAAGATGGTCGCCGCCGGAGAGGATCCTCGCTTCATCCTGCGTCGTCTCTACATCCTGGCGGCGGAGGACATCGGCCTGGCGGATCCTCAGGGCGTGCTGGTCGTCAACGCCTGCGCCCAGGCCTTCGAGTGGGTGGGCATGCCGGAGGGGCAGTATCACCTGGCGATGGCGACGCTCTATCTGGCGACCGCGCCCAAGTCGAACGCGGTCGGCGCCTATTGGAAGGCCCTATCGGAGATTGAAACGCACGGCGCCGGCTCTCCGCCGGTCTACCTGCGCGATAAGAGCGACAAGTTCCACGGTCGACTGCGCGAGCATTACAAGCGCACGCTGGGCGAGCACGAGGCCTACAAGTATCCCCACGATTACCCCGATGGATGGGTGAAACAGCGTTACCTGCCCGAGGGGGTCGAGGGGGGATGGTTTGCGCCCAAAGGGCATGGCTACGAGCGGGAAATCATCGACCGGCTGAAGAAGCGGCGGTAACGTCCTACGTCTCACGTCCTATGTCTTACGTCTCAACGCAAGATCCGTTT
>DAOTUC010000232.1:0-3823 GCA_034437315.1 Anaerolineae bacterium | reverse complement strand
GACAAGCATCTTCTAAAGCATACAATTCTTTTTTCTCCTTAATTGGCTCTCTAGCAGTCTGTCGGAGAGAGCTTATTTTACGAAAAAAGCCCATTCTCAGGTGCAGTTTCTGGCCTAAATTGAGGCTTCACGTCCCATTTTTGCCTTGCAAATTGCCGAGGCTTTGACCATCAAAACATACACGGTAGAAACACATATCGGGAATATCCTGACCAAGTTGGGTGTCGCTTCGCGGGCCGAGGCCGTGGCGTGGGTCTGGCAACACGACGTGGCGGAACTGTTGGGTGATTCTGAGCATACCCCGTTGGACACTGGTGAAAACACCAGATAAAGATGGTGAAAATAGCGATGACAAACCTCTGAGAATGTGCTATGATGAGAGAGGTTGCTGGAAAAGCCAGCTATAAGCATAACTAAAATAGGAGGTTAGAAAATGCGTAAGTCAATTTCAATCACGTTATTGATGCTAATTGTTGTTCTGGGAACATTCGAAACAGTTTTAGCACAAGGGCCTGATGAACCAAATATTGATGGCAAGCAAGTGCCCTGGTGCTCAGATATACCAGGCGCCCAGATGCTAGATATGAAAACAAATTCAGCATGTCGGGTACCAATCTTGGCGATAGGCCCATCGTCTGATAGCAAACTGACGTCTTTGTATCGTAGAGGCTGGACCAATAAGTGGACCAGTGAAAGTGACTCCGACCTTTGGGAAGATAGCATCAGAGTGAGTGCATATCTATATTTGAATGGCCCAGCCGGTTGGCAGTTTGAGGACTCGTGTAATGACCCAACAAGTGGACACCACGCTGCTTGCCGGACTTATGGTGGCGGTGACGAGAATAAACAGAACGGCTACCATTATTTCCAAACAGGTGGCTACGTAGATCAAAGCTTCCGAACAACAGATCATTGGTATTGGTAAAAGTTCACTGACCATTCGTTGCCCAGGCAAGTACAATCTTGCCTGGGCAACTCGTTTATGGAAGAGGTATGTTATGCGAAATATTGTTTTTTTACTGCTATCTAGTCTCGTCGTGTTACTTGTAGGTTGCTCATCTTATAATCACCCAAGACGGATTAATCATAGTGAGTGGTCCTCACAAGTACGGCAAGTACCATTCAGCAAGTGGTCAAATGTCGTACATCGAGGCTTGGGGGTAGGTTTCGTACGCCCTGAAGATCGTGAAACCAATCCCTACCGGCGGCCCCCGACGGATCAGTTCCAGATTCAACCAGGAGATGCCTTCACGACGTTACTTATCCTCAACACAGGATATGACGAAGTTTATCCGGTTCTCGTCTCTGTTTTCCTGGACTACAGGCAGGTCAGTTTCAGTTTAGACGGCCATCAAGGGTTTTTACATCGTTTGGACATCCCACCTGGCGTGACTATGGAAATCCCCTTTCAAGTCTCTATTGAAAAGGCTGGCTGGCACGATCTCTTCGTCGTTGCCTTTCGTGAACCGGAAAATCGCCCCACTGATCCACAGGACCGACTACCCCCTTCGTTGGGTGTTGGTGGACGACGAACAGTAGTGTGTGCTGGAGATTGCACCAGGCCGAATTCACTGTTGCCAGACAGGTTTGTAGGAGAGGACGTCAGCGCACACCGTACCGATATCAACGCTTTTCCTTTATTGCCCGAAGACGGCAGATCGCCAAAACAGCGTCTTTTATTGGTGGCCAATGCCAAACCAGGTGAGGATTTTTCTTTGATCCTGTGGGCCAGGAACTCTGATAATCAGTCCAGGGATTACGTCGTGCTGCCGATGTTAAATTTCTACCAGGTTTCTTTTGCCGGTTCTGAGGTTCTGCACTTGCATATGCCTGCAGGAAGCGAATTATTCATACCAGGTCAAATTCGGTTGCCGGATGAAGAGGGTGTACATGAGTTACAGTTCCTTATTGTTTTTGAACCCTATCACCCTCTAGATGAAGTACGAGATCCATTTGTGGTTTCAGATATGCGTTCTGCTCTTGTTGTTGAACCGGGTGAGTAAATCAACTGGATGAGTTTCAACTGTCGAGTGGCTGATAGAAAGTCAGACTTTTAACCACGAGTGTTGGGGTAGTCCAGTCATCTTATACGTTTAGTAGAAGTGAGACATTGGAGAAAGCCAAATGGTTAGCCACACACAAAGGATATTCGTCTTGGCCTGCGCGGTATTGGTGATGTCACTAGCTGGCTGTGGTCTTACGCCCGAGATAGCCGTAGATGCTCCTGTTGTGGACGCAACGCCTGAAGCGCCGGTTTTGTCATCGTCGCCATCCTCTACACCGACAACCACGTCGACTGCCACGCCCACGCCGACAGCCACTCCTACACCAACTGTCAGTCCCACCCCCTCCCCCGCCTCTGGATGGATCGCTTTTGTAGGAAGAGATCAACATCTATGGCTCACGACCCCTGACGGGCAGACGCAAGTCCCCCTCACCTCAGCAGGGCAGGTACAATCTCCGACTTGGTCGCCTGATGGTCACGTGCTGGCCTACATCTATCAGGTAGACGAGCAAAGCCTGGGGGAAGTGATGATATACGATCTGATCAGCAAGCGAAGTGAATCCTTATCCATTGCTCGGGAGCGTTCTCACACATTGAGTTGGTCGCCAGGCGGTCGTTATCTACTTCTTATTAGCGGAACCGCCGCCGTCAGTCAACACACCGTTGTTGAAGCTGCCACCGGCACGGACCTGCACGAGACGAGGTCACTGGGGTACGCCTGGTCGCCTGATGGTCACCGCCTGGCGTTAGGCCTCATTCAACCGCTGGAAACACCGATCTCGGTGGAGCCAGGTGACGCTCTAAGCTTAGGTATCTTGGATTTGGAAACGGGAGAGCAGCAGATCGTATTCGAAGGAACAGCCGAACGACTCTACTTCCCTCACGTCTGGTTGCCCGACGGGCGATTGCTTTTCGAACGACTGGATTGGAATGAGGCGGCTAAGACAGGCGACTACTCGCGTTGGACGGTGCGTTACGTTGATGGGCGTGTAGACGATCCGCAGCCGGCACAGGAAATCCCCATCATCTTCGATCGCGAAGCCATCCTGGCGCATCTACCGGAAGACTTCCGCACTGCCTCGACCCACAGCTTCTCATGGTCGCCGGACGAGCAGTGGATGGTCTTCCGATCCAGCGGCGGCATCTACTTATTCAACTGGGCGACAGGTGGAGAACCATCTCTTCTCGTCGAAGGGGCCGCCCCTGCCTGGCAGCCTTGATCAGTGCCTTTTTTCTTCACTCCAACAGTTCGGCCGCGCGCCTGGCCGCCGGGACGTAATAGCGGGTGGTGTATTCCTTAACCATACGGCGCGTGCAGAAGATGGGCGCCGCGGTCCGAATCGCCTCTTTCATCACCTGCACCCATCCCCGGGGGACGTCGTCGGCGTCACGCCGGTAGAACAGAGGCGTCACTTCCTGTTCCAGCAAATCGTAGAGAGCGTAGGCGTCAGCCGCGTCCTGCGCGCCCCAACCGTCGTGTCGCTCGTCCGATTTGATCGCCCACCCATTCGCCCCGTTATATCCCTCGGCCCACCATCCATCCAGGACGCTCAGATTTGGCACGCCGTTGAGCGCCGTCTTCTGCCCGCTGGTGCCGCTGGCCTCGTAGGGGCGACGCGGCGTATTGAGCCACACGTCGACGCCCTGGACCAGGTATCGCGCCACCTGAAGGTCGTAATCTTCGATAAAGGCGATTCGGCCCCCAAACCCCGGATCCTTGGCCGCGTTGTACACGTGTTGGATGAGTTGTTTGCCCCCCTCGTCGGCCGGGTGCGCCTTGCCGGCGAAGATGAACTGCACCGGACGGTAGGGGTCTAA
>DAOTUC010000231.1:0-4310 GCA_034437315.1 Anaerolineae bacterium | reverse complement strand
TGGCGTCCACCCGACATTTTCCAGAAACCGATCCTGTCCCATCAGCCGCTTGACCGCTCTAACACAGCACGTAGGATCCTTGCGAGGCCCCTCCTCTTTAGCCCACAAACCGACGATGGGTTTTTCTTTTGCTCCTCCCGACGGGAAATAGGCCACAGAAGGCAAATGGTTCAACTCCCAGTTATGGAGATCTCCATAACCAGGCTGTTTCAGTTTCAGCACCTCGGATTCGACGATTTCATCTGTTTTCCCGGGGTAGGACCGGGCGATCAAGGTAGTGGTGGTGCCGAGGTCAACTCCGAACGCTGGCATAAATCACCTCCCAGATTCAAATCCGGCTCTTTTCTGAGCCGTTCCAAAATGGACTGCGCTCGCTCCACAGTTAGCTCCAGTTTCTGATTCTCTCTTCCCATCTGTTCAACGCGGCGCTGCAACTGCTGAATGGCGCGGCGTCTGCGCGTCACTTCCCATTCCCGCAGCACAGGCTGCCAGACGACGTAATGGGCGATGGCATAGTTGTCGAGGTCCGAATAGGAATTGAATAATTGAACGCCCTCAACCGCGCGTTCCACCACCGTTGAACAAACCGCAAGCCGATGGACGTTATCCAGGTCGATGGACTGATCAACGCCCAACGGCGAACAAGAAAACTCGCACCCGGCCCAGCGAAACAGTTCGGCACGGTCCGCCTGGGCGTAAAGTAAGAGCATCTGTTCGCCCTCCTCAGGCAGCCGCTGGAGATCGTCCAAGAAAGCAAACCCTCGAAGTGCGGCGGGACGCCTAAGCAGACCGGTCGCTTGCTGGAACAAATCCGCGTGGCTGGGCTGAGACACGGCCAACGAACGCAGAGCAGTCCGGACCACTTCCGCCCGTGCGCCTTCTGTGTCCTTGAGCAAGAACCATAACTGATCAGGCCTGGATGCATCGATTTGCCACCGGATCAAACCCCACAATAGATCAGGAAACTGCTCGACAGGCGCACGCCAAATGCTCTCAATGCAATCATTTCCTTTCTGACGGAGGTTGGGAAGCGCCGCCCTGTCGCACAGCCGCCAGTTCTGGCTGCCCACCCGAGCCCACATACAATCATCTACTTCATCCTGAACGCCGGAAGGTATACTGTCTGCGAGGTAAACGCGCTCGAATGAGCGCCGTTCCGCCTGGATACCCCCATCGCTGCGGGGCACAATCTGGACAGCCCTCACTTTCTCGCCGCTCAGGTCAAACACCAGTGCAGACCGGACATCGGGCGCCGTATCTGCCCCATCATCCTGGGACCAGTAATGACGAACGGCATAATCCTCCAACGCCCGAATGAATTCGGCCAAAGGATCACTTGTCACGTTCGCTCAATCTCCTCCCTCTATCCTCAAACGCGGCCAGCGGGCCTCGAAGTTGGCCATCAATTCGGAGTAGAGACGCTCTAGCTCTTGATACAACGCCTGTTTTCTTGTTTCGAGCTGGTCTTGCCACAATTCCAGATCGTGAATCTGATCATCCATCGCTGCCAAGTCTTCCCCACCAATATCTTCTTGGTCAGTCACCGAGACGCCTCCGATGAATTACCAGGCAATTTCTGCACTTCTGCCAGCATTCTTTCTGCTTGTTCCCTCAGCCGTGGACTACGGCTGATTTTGAGCACATTCACAGCAAACGCCTTGATCTCGTAGGCCAGGTGGTTGCAGTCTTCACGCACCGCCTCAACCTCCTCACTTGAGCGGCAAACACTTTCTTCCTCTTGCTGGGCATAATCGATTAATCGGCCTATGCGTGCGACGATATCAGCTCCCTTGTCATTCATTAGACTTCCCCCTCCTCCTCCAAGTCTATCTCCACGCCAAACGCCGACAGCCTGGCCGGGTGGAGTACATACGCCCCCAGCCGCCATCCCTGGCGCAAGACACGAAACGTCACCCGCTCTTGCCCATCGGTGAAAGGACGCTCATTACCCACGTGAAACCCACGATCAGGGTCAGCCAATTCAGCGTGGGTCAGAGCGATATACTCCTCGGATGGGAAACGGCTCAACCGCTCCCCGCTCACTTCGTGCACCCATCGTTTCAGTTCAGCCAGCACACTCCGAGGGGTGAGCGTCGAAGTAGGTTCACCGATCACTTCTAACATATCCAGAATAAATGGGCGATCCTTCCCCATCCCTTGCAATACGTCCAAAACCAATCGTTCCCGCTCTTTCCTCCATCGTTCCGCATCTTCCTGGCGCGCGATCATTGCAGCTTGACGTTCAGCCTCAGTGTGCTTCAATTTCCTGCGCAGTTGAGCATTCTCGCTTTCCATTTCTTCGATCAACCGACGCACATCTTCTTGCAATACACGCAACTCGGAAGAAAGCTGTATGTTCCCATCTTCTTGGCAGCGGTTAGCATATTGTTCTCCACCAGGTTGCTTTTTTTGGGTTTTACCTCTGTTAATCATCATCACCATCCAATGAAATAGAAATATCAGCGGCGGCAACGTTGAGCACACGTTTACCGGCAGCGCGTAGCCGCTGTTCCAGAGGGGAGTCAGCAGTGTGCCCGTGATACAGCCCAATCACGCGACAATCAACTTGCTCTCCCAACCAGACGAGTTCTTGTAAGCTGGCGTGCAAGTCCACACGGTAGCGGCGATCTCGTCCGACTGGGGGAACTGTTTCCCCCTTGTCAGACGTGAAAACGACCGCGTCGGCAAGCGGGTCAAATTGACGGCGCAGCACATCGGCCGCCCCCTCGCTAGCGATAACAATGGCGCGTTGAGGAGGTAAATCGGGACACTCGACAGGCGTTGCACTTTCCCAGACGCCAAACTGGGCATATAAGCGAGAGATTGCATATGCCATACCCTTGAAATAGATCTGATAACCAGCGAGAACGGCATACCGGGAGTTTCTCTGCCCACTCAGCAATGCATCGTACACCTCCTGCGCGTCCCCCAGGGACGTAGCAGAGATCAAAATACGGGTATTTCCCTCTTCGATAGCATGCACGATGCGTTGGAGCAGCCGTTCATCTCGATTACGCATGGAGTCTGGGGTGGGAAAATTCTTGTCGGCGGCGTGAACCGCCTCCATCAACACGAGGTCGTAGGGCTCGGTTGGTAATCTTGATTTTGTCATCGGCGGCAGTCCCCCTACAGAGCGCAGGGTGAAATCACCCGTCACTAGGATACGCGGCCCCCCCATACTGAGATCAGCCATCGCCGCGCCCAGTAAGTGCCCTGCAGGCCAGAACCGGACAGTCACCCCTTGAATCTGGTGCTTGCTGCCTATCGGAACCGAGTACGCCTGGCGTTCTCGCGCCCGCGCCCATCCATCGAGAGTTCTATCTAACAAATCGTTTGTTTCCGGCGTCATCACCACCGGCAAATCGGGAAAACGTTCGCACAACGGGAGCAGTTGGCTCACGTGGTCCCGGTGAGCGTGCGTGACGATGACCAGATCGGGAGCGCGATCTGGCGCCACATAGCTCGAACCAGGGTCCACCAATATCCGGCGATCAGCTACCTCTAATGTCAGCGTGCTCCATCCACCAGTTACACGGACTGCGGGGATCTTCGCCATCTCTGTCAATGGCGTAGTCTGTTCAGTCGAGACTAGAGGCTCTATTAAATCTTGATTGGACACAGAGAGCACATCTACCTCTGCTGTACTCTGCTGCTCAGTCGCTATGTAGGGTTCTGTTGGGCCTGGATCGACAGGAGAGGCCGTCGGCGCTGGATCCACGGCATCAGATGAAGAAGTCTGTACGGGATAGGATGGGGTTGACAAAACAGCTTCCCATCCCTCACATAAGACGTCGACCGCCGCAACGATGTCTCGTTCACTCTGCATAACATGGCGAGATTGGATCACACTAGCAAAAAGACGAGAAGAACCAGTCAGCCTTTCTTCATCAGAAAACGGGATAATTTCCCCGGTACGGGCCGCAATTTCGAGCCGGAATGGCTCTGCTTCATCCGGCATGACGTCAAGGAATCGGTCCAAGATGAGATTCGTATCAAGCGTTAGCTCGCCAACATCCAAATCGGAGCGTAGAATTTCTTTCCAGAGCACACTGTACTTGAGTTCTCGCAGACGGTTCAACTCCTCTGTAGACGAACGAGCACTATCCCGCAGTGCTTTCACTCGTTGCTCATCCTGCGCAATTTGGGTACTTAACCGATCAAGATTGGCCCTAGCTCGATCGAGTCGGGCCGGGATCTGCTCCAATTCTCTCTTGGACGCCTCCAATTCGACGAGACTGTCTTTCCGGCGATGGATTTCATCTTGTAAGCTTGCCGCCTCTTGCTTGAGCGCAGCGACTGTCTCCTGACGC
>DAOTUC010000230.1:0-6278 GCA_034437315.1 Anaerolineae bacterium | reverse complement strand
GCGGATCAAGAACTGGCGCACCAAGACCGCCGACCGGATCAAGCGCTTGCGCAGTCCCTACGCCTTCGTGCTGACCGGAACGCCGCTGGAGAACCGGCTGGATGAGCTGTACTCGATTTTCCAGTTCATCGACCCCACCATCCTCGGCCCGCTGTGGCGCTTCAACCAGCGCTACTACGAGGTCGAACGGCGCTCCTCCGGCTCCTACAAGGTGCTGGGACACAAGAACCTGGACGAGTTGCGCCGGCGCATTTCCCCCTACGTGCTGCGGCGCGTGCGCGACGAGGTGCTGCTCGACCTGCCGGAGCGCATCGACAGCAACTTCTTCGTCGAGATGACCGAGCCCCAGTGGAAGCCTTATTACGAGTACCAGCACCGGGTGGCGAAACTGATCTCGCAGGCCCAGCGCCGCCCGCTGACGCCCGACGAGCACAAGATCCTCCTGGGCTCGCTGGTCAAGATGCGCCTGCTGTGCAACGCCCTGGCGCTCCACGATCCCGAGGTCAAGCCGGAGGATCGGGAGAAGACCGCGCCCAAGTTGCGCGAGCTGCGCGAGATCCTGGAGGACGAGGTCGCCAGCAACGGCCGCAAGGCCATCCTCTTCAGCGAATGGACGAACATGCTCAACCTGACCGAGCCGATCCTGGAGAAGCTGGGCCTGGGCTGGGTCAAGCTCACCGGCGATGTGCCGTCCAGCAAGCGGGGCGCGCTGATCGAGCGCTTCTTCGAGGATCCCCGGTGCCAGGTGTTCCTCTCGACCGACGCCGGCGGCGTGGGCCTGAACCTGCAAGCCGCCAGCATGGTCGTCAATTTGGAACTACCCTGGAACCCGGCGGTGCTGGCCCAGCGGATCGCCCGCGCCCATCGCCACGGGCAACCCCACACCGTCAACGTGGTCAATCTGGTGGCCAAGGGCACCATCGAGGAGCGCATGCTGGATACCCTGGCGGCCAAGCGGGCGGTCTTCGACGCGGCGCTCGATATGGAGAGCGAGGTCACCGAACTCTCGTTCAAGGACGCCAAGAGCGTCCTGCAACAGCTCCAGGTGATGCTGGGGGAGGAGAAGGCGGTCAAGCCGGAGTTGGAACTGGAACCGACGGCCGAGCTGGAGGAGGAAGCGGCTGTGACGCTCCCCACGCTCCAGGGTTTCGCCGATCTGCTGGTCGGACGCTATTCGGGGCGGATCTTGCTGGTCCGCGAGGCACCGCAACTGCCCACGGCCCCGGCCGACGGCAACATCCTCGTCGTCGTGGATCGAGAGCCGTCCCGGTTGCGGCTCCAGGTGGAGAAACTGCTGCGGGAGCACTACGGCGACACACCCGCGCCGGGGCTGCTGCTGATGGAGCAAGAGGGTTACCGGGCGCTCTCCGCCCTGATGGGTGGGGCGGCGGCCCAGGAACCGGAGGAGAAGACAGTCTACCGCGCGCCGGCCGTCCCGGCGCCAGAACGCAAGGACGCGCGCAAGGCGCTGGAGAAGAAACTGCGCCGGGCCAACCAGGGCTTTGACGCCGCCGACAAGCGGCTCAAGCTGTCCGCCGTCGTCCTGGAGGGCGGTTTTCCCGAGGAGGTCATGCGGCCGGTGCGCCAGGCGCTGGGGTGGGCGTTGAGCGCGCACCTCTCGTTGGTCAAGGATAAAGCGCCCGGCGAGCAACTGCCCTCGCCGCGCCTGGTCGAGGCGGAACTGGTCGCCCCTGGACGCATCGCCGCCGATTTGGCCGCCCGCGTCGATCGCGTCCGCGCCCTCACCGCGCCGCCGGTCGAGGACGATGATGAGGATGAGGAAGCGCCGCCGCCCAGCGTCGAGGCGGCCCAGGGGTTGATCGAGACCGTCCAGGAGGTGATCGACCGGGGACGCGAGTTGGTCGCCCAGGAAGGGTTGTAAGGAGTGAAGCGCTGCACGATATTGACTTGGTCATGACTCATTGTTATACTTAAGGTAGTATAGGAGGTATAACAAATGACAACGGTAAAAACAGCTATATCTATCCAAGAATCTCTCTTTGATGAAGTCGACAATCTGGCCGAGGAGTTACAGGTATCCCGCAGCCAGATATTTGCACTGGCTGTTGATGCCTTCATTAAGCAGCATGAAAATCGCAGGATGCTTGAAAAGCTTAATGAAGTTTATGCAGATGTTTCTGACACAGAAGAAGTGGAGGCCGTGCGTGAGGCGCGGCGTCAGAAGCACAGACAACAGGTTATGGGACAATGGTAATCAACCAGGGAGATGTGTTTTGGATTGATCTGGGAAATCCATCAGGATCCCAACCAGGATATCGCCATCCTCATGTCGTTGTACAGAACAACGTGTTCAATCGCAGCCGGATTAACACAGTGGTGGTATGTGAGCTGACATCTAACGTACGTCGAGCTCAAGCCCCTGGAAATGTGTTGTTGGGAAAAGGAGAGGCGAACTTACCCAAGCAGAGCGTGGTTAACGTCTCACAGGTATTTACTGTGGACAAGAGGGATCTTGATGAATGGATAGGTACTCTCTCAAGTCGACGAATGCGCCAGGTGCTAAATGGTATTCGATTGGTCATAGAACCACGAGATATCGTCGAGTAGTTGTGGTGAAATAATGCACCTTGAACTATCCTATGGTCGCGACGGCTTGACGGTCGAATTCCCCGACGACGCCCCCATCACCGTCATCGAACCCCGCTTCGTCGAGGGGCTGCCGGACGAGCGGGCGGCGTTGCTCGCGGCGCTGGATGCGCCGATGGGCGCGCCTCCACTGCGCGACCTGGTCCGGCCCGAGGACACCGTCGCCGTGGTCTTCAGCGACCTGACCCGCCCCATGCCCAACGACCGGGCGCTGCCGCCGCTGCTGGAGACGTTGGCCCACGCCGGCGCGCCCGACGAGCAAATCGTGCTGATCAACGCGCTAGGCGCTCATCGCCCCCAGACCGAGGCGGAGTTGGCGGAGATGCTGGGGGCCGAGGTGTGCGACCGGTACCGGGTGATCCAGCACGACGCATGGGACGAGGCGAATCTGGTCCCGGCGGGCGTCAACCGGGCCGGGCGGACGGTGCGCGTCAACCGGGCCTACGCGGCGGCCTCGGTGCGGATCCTGACCGGTTTCATCGAGCCCCACTTCTTCGCCGGCGTCAGCGGCGGTCCCAAGGCGGTCTTGCCCGGCATCGCCGACGTCGAGGCCATCCTGGACAACCACGGGGCCGCGATGCTGGCCGATCCCAACGTCGCTTGGGGGGTGACCGACGGCAATCCGCTGTGGGAGGAGATGCTGGATATCGCCCGGGCAACCGAGCCGACCTTTTTGCTCAACGTGACCCTGAACCGGCGGCGGGCGATCACGGGCGTCTTCGCCGGCGACCTGGAAACGGCCCACCGGGCGGGGGCGGCGTTCGTGCGCCAGACCGCCATGCAGCCGGTACCGGAGTTGTTCGACGTCGTCGTCACGTCGAACAGCGGCTATCCCCTGGACCTGAACCTGTACCAGGCGGTCAAGGGGATGTCGGCGGCGGCCCAGATCGTGCAGCCCGGCGGGGATATCATCATCGCTGCCGAGTGCTGGGACGGCGTCCCCAATCACGGCGAGTACCGGCGGCTGTTGTGGGAGGCCGAATCGCCCCGGGAACTGCTGGAGACGGTGACGGCGCCCGGTTTCCGCTGCCACGACCAGTGGGAGGCGCAGGTCCAGGCCCAGATCCAGCGCCGGGCCAACGTTCACGTCTACGCCGACGGCCTCACCGACGAGGAACTGCGCCGCGCGCTGGTGATCCCCTGCCGCGCCATCGAGGCGACCGTGGACCGCATTCGGCGCGACAACCCCCAGGCTACCATCGCCGTCCTGCCCGAAGGCCCCCAGACCATCCCCTACCTTAAACCTGAAACCCAAGACCTATGAATACCAAACAAACCTCCGAAAGCCCCTACGCCCCCGTCACCCCGTCCATCGCCGACGAATTGCGCGCCATCGTCGGCGAACAGGAGGGCGCCGCCCACGTCATCTTCGACCAGCCGGAGCGCATGCTGGATTACGCCCACGACGAGGTCGCCGGCGAGGCGTATGCTCACATGCCGGAGGTGGTGGTCAAGCCGGGGACGACCGAGGAGATCGCCGCCATCGTGCGCTTGGCCAACCGGGAGCGAATTCCCGTCACGCCGAGAGGGGCCGGATCGGGGCTTTCGTGCGGGGCGGTGCCGGTTTACGGGGGCATCCTGCTCTCGCTGGAGCGGATGAACCACATCCTAGAGATCGACACGGAGAACTTGGTCGTCGTGGTCGAGCCGGGCGTGGTGACCAACGACATCAACGCGGCGGTCGAACCGCACGGGCTGTTCTACGCCGGGTATCCGATGAGTCTGGAGACCTGTTTCATCGGCGGGAACGTGGCCGAGAACGCCGGCGGCGGGCGGGCCATCAAGTACGGCGTTACCGGCCGTTACGTGCTGGGGCTGGAGGTGGTGCTGCCCACCGGCGAGATCGTGCGGCTTGGCGGCAAGCGGGTCAAGGACGTCACCGGTTACGATCTCTTGCACCTGATGGTGGGATCGGAGGGCACGTTGGGGATTTTCACCCAGGTCACGTTGCGGCTGGTCCCGTTGCCCGTGGCCCGCGTGGCGCTCCTGGTCCCCTTCGCCGACGTTCCCACCGCCATTCGGGCGGCGCCCAAGATTATGACCCAGGGTCGCATCGTGCCCTGTTCGTTGGAGTTTATGGATCGCCTGTCCATCCAATTGACCTACGATTTTCTCGACGAGCGGATTCCTCATCCCGATACCGGCGCGCTACTGCTGATCGAGGTGGACGGGAACAGTTTGGCGCAGGTGGAGGCGGATTACAACACCATCGTCGATCTGTGCCTGGAATTGGGCGCGCTGGACGTCTTCGTGGGGGATTCGCTGGCAGCCGAGCGGCGGATCTGGCGCCCTCGGCAGAGTATGGCGGAGGCGCTCAAGGCGGTCTGCCCGGAGCAGAGCCTGGAGGATGTCGTCGTCCCCCTGGCCCGGATCCCCGACCTGGTGCGGGCCCTGGAGCGGCTGTCGCGCCAATACGACGTGTTGATCCCCTGTTACGGCCACGCCGGCGATGGCAATCTCCACGCCACCGTCGTCAAGCGGCCCGAGACCGATGTGGCGGAGTGGGAGGCTAAATTGCCCCTGATCCTGACTGATTTGTACGAGACGGTGACCGAATTGGGCGGCGCTATCAGCGGCGAGCACGGCGTCGGCGCCAAGCGCGCGCGTTACCTGCCGCTGGTCATGGACGCGGCGCTGATTGGGCTCCAGCGCCGGATCAAGCGCGCCTTCGACCCGCTCAATATTCTCAATCCGGGGAAGATCTTCCCATCCGTTGTCGGAGATTGATTGGCTCGACCGAGATGCCTTGTTGAGAGAGGAGTGGACGCGGATTGATCCTTCTTTGAAATTTGAGGTATGTGTCCACTGATCGCTTTGTCAAGACTGGCGATGGTTTCGGTCAAGCAGTCAGAATCTGTCCTTATGACCTGGACTCTCCATGTCCCCGAATGCCTTGCGAAGCAGATATTTTGAGTCACCCTCGTCTTGACGCCTTGATCGACGATGGTTACATAAGCTTTTCCCATCGGATAGCCGTCATCTATGAGGACTTGAATTCTTTCCACTTCAGCAAAGTACAGCCCGGATTGCCTCATCTCTTTTACTCGACCTACCCAAACTTTTTTAGCGTCTTCGTGTAAGACTGCTGGTTCAAGATCAGAGTACTCATCGTAATAGGCGACATACTCAAAGGCTTTTTCAAACTCACCAGCAGCCAGGTGTCTGTAGTATCTT
Source organism: Anaerolineae bacterium (assembly GCA_034437315.1). Lineage (GTDB taxonomy): Bacteria > Chloroflexota > Anaerolineae > B4-G1 > B4-G1 > DSAR01. Next base: position 497 of record DAOTUC010000230.1, on the reverse strand, counting down.
GAGGCAGATCTATGCGTTTGGTAGCGAGTGACTGGCTTTAACTTGGCAATGGTTATTATCGAGATGAGTGCCAAGGCAACGACTATAATTAACCAGTAGAACTTCTTCATATTCACTCCATTGAGCAGGGGACGCAGATTTTCAGCTTGCATCCCCTGCCTTATCTATCCTAATCTGACAGAAGCCGCGTCGCTTCCAAGCCAATAAGGGATCATTGACAATCAAATCCTTGCTCAATGTGCAAGGGCGCTATTGGTTAGGCCGTATCTTCTGACGTTCTGTCAAGCGACAATTAGAAATCCCATTAGGAAAATCGGTCAAGCTGTAGTAGACTGGCCTTTTATCTCAAAAAAGAGGAGGTCATACTATGACAGCAACCGACGCCCAAGTGAGGTTAATGATGAGAGAAAGACAAAAAGGACGTACACAAGAACAAGCCGCGGTCAGCGCGAATCTGAAAAGCCGCAAGACCGTAGCCAAATACGAGAAGCAAGAGG
>DAOTUC010000229.1:0-4626 GCA_034437315.1 Anaerolineae bacterium | reverse complement strand
CCCTAAAGGTTTTGCTCAAGGCCGCGCAAACAACGTTTTTGCCTTAAACAATGACCTTTTTCCATCAAAACCAGCGCAAAAACCTTTAGGGTCTATGATGGGCCATGCGAAATCCTGAAGACCCCGAATTCTTAAGTGGAAAACTCCAGATGGAAAGACCGAAGTGTTACATTCGTTCTTTTCCTAATTCGTTGTCGTGTTGGCGACTGTTTTATATTATCAAAAACAGGCGACCACCAAAATGAGAGTTGTTGATAAAAAAAAGCCCCCTTGCCCTGCGGCAAGGGGGCTTTTTGACGAACAGATCACTTCTGGATCAAGCGTTAATCTTCTTCGATGATCGTAAACGTTGCTTCATCCGTCACGTCCCCCAGGGAGTTGCCATAAGCGTCGAAAGCCTCGGCGGTGAAAGCCTGGTCGCTGCCAGCGGTGACGCTGGTTGTGTTGGGCGTGATGACGATGTAGCTTAACTCACCCGGTTCCACCGTCAACTCAGTCTCGCCTGTGAATCCTTTGTAGACGCCCTGAACGGTCCACTTGCCCGCCGTGTATGCGGCGTAGATCCTGCCGCTCCACCGACCGTTGTGGCCATCCTGAACGATGCTGAACTGCGTTCCATCCGATACGTTGCCCAGGAAATTGTCATAGGCGTCGAAGCCTTTAGCGGCGAAAAGCTGTTCTGCGCCGGCCTTGATCGTCGTTTTCTCCGGTGAGATCGCGATATAGCTTAATTCGGCCGGTTCGACCGTCAGCTTAACGTCGGCGGTGTGTCCCTGGTGCGTCCCATGCACTGTCCATACGCCCGCCCTATGTGCAGTATAAGCGTTATCCGACCATTCTCCCTGATGGTCTGCTTCGGAGATACGGAACGTCGTGTCGGCGGTCACCGGGCCCAGGGGGTTGTCGTATGCATCAAAGGCCTCGACCTCGTAAGATTGCGACTCGCCGGCGGTTACAACAACCTCTTCGGGCGCGATGACGAGATAATCGATCTTGCTCCCCTGTACCACCAGGCGGGCGCTGGCCTCCAATCCCTCGTAGACGCCGCGCACAGTCCAATCTCCTGCTGTATGGGGCGTGTAAACGTTGTCGTTCCATTGACCATTGTGTCCCGATTCGACAATGCCAAAGCGCGTGCTCAGGGTGATATCTCCCAGGGAGTTGTCGTAACGATCGAAAGCCTCAGCCTGATAAACCTGAGCGACGCCGGCTGTCTGGGTGACGGCCTCGGAAGAGATAACGATGTGATCAAGCGAACCGGCTCTCACCTTCAATGTCGCTTGAGCTTCCTTCCCGTTGTAAGAGGCCTTGACGGTCCACTCGCCGGTTGTATGGGCGGTGTATTGATTGGCTTCCCACTCGCCCTGATGTCCTTCTTCGACGATGCTGAAGTTGGTGTTGGCTGTCACGTCGCCCAGGGAATTATTGTAGGCATCGAAGGCTTCCGCTTCGAAAGTTCGCGTATCGCCGGCCGCCATAGTCGCCAGATCCGGCGAGATGACAATGTGATCCAGCACGCCAGCCTGGACTTGTATGACGACGCTGGCTGTTTGGCCCTTGTACGTCGCGCTAACGGTCCAGGCTCCCACAGCGTGGGATTTGTAGGTATTACCTGCCCACATTCCCCGATGTCTCGTCTCGACAGGCCGCCTACCGGTTGCCTGATTCATCGTTTCTCGCGATACAACATAGGCGTCGGGTTGAAGGGGCGGGGTTACAACCGTGATGGCTTGTTCCGTCGCCAGCGCCAGATCGATTCTCAGCGTCTCATTCACCTTCGTCGGCAGATTGAAGGGCGCGCTGACAGCCAACAGGTCGCCAGATTGCCCTTGTTGGACGATCCATCGAAATGGGCCTGCGCCGAAATTAGCCTGGGAGACCCACCATATCTTCACACCGGTGTTTTCACCGAGCGAATCTTCACCGAACGCATCAAGCGTACCTTCCCAATTTTTCACATTGCGCCATTGCCCATCTTGAGTCTGCTGTTGCACCACTGTCCACAGATCTGTCCAAAGGACGGATGTTTCTCCCTCGGCCAATTGGACGTACAGCGCTATGGAAGCCGCATTATCCGTGGTATCCTCGGCCTGGGGGGATGGGATCGGCGTCGGGGTCGGTTGAGTCGTTGGCGTCGGCGGTTCCTGTGTCGGCGTCGGCGGCAATTGAGTCGCCGGCCGGGTGGGAAAAACAGGTGTCGGTTGTGGCGGCCGGGTGGGCAAAGCGTGCGGCGAGGCTTGGGTGCTCAATGGCGCGATTGTAATCATCATAATGCCACAGATGACGCCAGCGATGAAAACAACCCCCAGACCTGTATATCCCTTACGGTTCATCATCTCATCTTACCCTCCTTGCTATATCAATCGAATACGGTTAATAGCCGATTTCTGAATTAAGCGTAGCCAGCGGCTGGCTATGTGCGGCTATGCTGAGGACAACTCGTGCCAAAACACCTCTTGGCAATACAATTATAGCGTCAAAGCGTCGATAAAAAGTTAAAAGGAAGTGAATAAATTATGAGACCGGGCCTCGTTGACTGACAAAGCTCTGTAAGCGCTGATTACCTTTTCAAACGGTTTCAAACGATTCGGCAGCGCCGTGTTTTCGTCCGCGCGTGGCGGCGACAATGATTCATGGTATAATCCCACACACGATACTGTATACACGTCAACGAAGGAGGATGTGATGATGCGCCTGGCTGTACTTTCCGACATTCACGGCAATCTGGTTGCTTTGCAGGCTGTACTGGACCACTTGGAAGCCCAGGATGCGCCCGACGTCACCTGGGTCTTGGGCGATCTGTCCGCCTTCTGCCCCTGGCCATCTGAGACACTGGACTGGCTGCGGTCGATACCTGAGGTCGCTTTTCTGCGGGGGAACACCGATCGCTACCTGGTCGCCGGACGCCGCCCGGCGACGCCGTCGGTTGAATCGCCCGAGGCCTGGCGGGAGATGCCCGCCCGGCTGGCGGAGCGGGACGCCAACTTCCGGTGGACGGTCGAGCGGCTCTCCTACGACGACTACGTCTTCTTGCGCGACCTGCCGACGGAACTGGCGATGGACGCGCCGGGCTACGGTCGCGTCGTCGCTTTTCACGCCAACCCCCGGGACGACGAGACCTTTTTGCCCCCGGACGCAGAAGAGGCGCAAATGGCCGACTATTTCTCCGGCGTGGATGCCCGGCTGGTGCTCTACGGTCACACCCATCGTCCGGTCGACCGCGCGGCGGCGGGCGTGCGCATCGTGAACGTCGGCAGCGTGGGGCTGCCGCTGGACGGCGATCCCCGCTCGGCCTACGCCCTACTTGATTTCGAGGGGGAGACGTGCCAGGTCTCCATCCGCCGGATGGACTACGACCGGCAAGTGGTCATCGACGAGTTGGCGTATGTCTCGCATCCCGCCCAGGCGTGGGTGAGCGGTATCCTGCGCAACGCCAGCACGTAGCCGGGGAGGTCGCCGATGCCCAGTCCCTTTCCCGGTATGGATCCGTATCTCGAGTCACCCGCCCGCTGGACCGACGTGCACCAGCGATTGATCACGTACATCGCAGACGCCCTCCAACCCCAGGTCCGGCCCGATTATCACGCCCGTATGGGGGAGCGCGTGTACGCCGTCGCCCCTCATCACACCTTCTACCCCGACGTCCTGTTGGTCCAACACCCGGCGCGGGAGATGGCGCTGGCGGACGCGGAGGTGATGGTCGATGATATGCCGGCTGTGGACGAGGCGGACGCGGAGGCCAAGCAGGCCAAGGAAGATGTGGGCGATACGGCGGGTGTCGAGACCGAGACAGGCGACGACGCCCCGCTGCCGTTGATCGTTCGCCTGGAACCGGCGGAATACCGCGAGCCCTACGTCGAGATCGTGCGCACGGCCGGCGACGAAGTCGTCACCATCATCGAGGTGCTCAGTCCCGCCAACAAGGCGTCCGGTCCCGGGCGCGACCTGTACCGGCGCAAGCAGGCGCAGATCCTGGACAGCCCGGTCAACCTGGTTGAGATCGATCTGCTTTCGACCGGGCAGCCGACGGTGGCGCTCCCCATTGAGGTCATCGCGGGCTTGCCGGCCCATCGCTACCTGATCGGGGTGCGGCGGGCGGCGCAGCCTGATCAAGCCGAGGTCTATCCCATTTCCCTCTCCCGCCGGTTGCCGGCGGTGAACGTCCCCTTGCGCGATCCCGACCCCGACGCAGCGCTTGATCTGCAAGCGGTCTTCACCCGGTGCTACGATAACGGCGGTTACGGCGACCTGATCGACTACCGCCAGCCGCCGCCCATAGCGCCGATGATCGAGCCAGAGGAGGCGGCCTGGATCGATGGGCTGTTGCGGGGCCGGGATCTTCGTCCTGAATGAAGGGAAAAATACTTTTTAGCTTGACGCTTATACAGGTCAGGTGTATACTCCAAGCGTCATTACTTTGACAATGGCACATTACAGCGCACAGCGGTTAAAACCGCGTGGCTACAGCGCGTAAAAATCACGCACTGCAAAACCTGCCTTACTGCTCAGCATATGTGCAGAGCGGATTACAATCCGCGCCGATGGCGCGTGCCATCGGCGCGTGGGCTATTGGCTGGGTGGTGGGAAGCTAACACGTTGCCTGCAAGTGGCCGGATTGTGATCCGG